>JBOFTL010000306.1:0-8632 GCA_051652045.1 Microcoleus sp.
ATTTTAGTCAATCCAGCATCTTCATTCCGACAACAGCCTTGGATACAATGGGGTTCTTATTTAACTCAATGGTTGCCGGCTAATTTGTATCCGCTATCAGTTGTAGGTTTGCTGCCGTTTTTAGCATCTTTAGGCAAGATTGCGGAGGAAGATAGGCGCGCTTTGTTAGAAGCGATGAAAGCAGTACCTCAAACAACATCTGTGTGGAGATTGGCGTTAGTGCGATCGTTCGATGTTGGCGAAAACCAGTTGCGGAAAATCAAACAGCCGACATTAGTAATTGCCAGCGGGGCCGATCGACTGTTACCATCGGTAGTAGAAGGTAAGTTGTTAGTTAAACTAATTCCTCACGCACAAATGGTAACGCTTCCTGATAGCGGACACGCTTGTTTGTTAGAAACAGATATCGATCTGTATGAGATTATGAAAACTCACAAGTTCCTGACAAATAAGTCATTAGTCAGCAGTCATTACAAATAAGTCATTAGTCAGCAGTCATTGGTTAGGGGCGATCGTCCTTAATTTAGGTTAAAATATTCAGTCTGTCCTTCTTCCTGATAGAACCCATTTGACATCTTGCACCATAGCAAGCCTTTTGATAGTCAGTCTCATCAAACAAAGATTAATGAAAGGTGCTGTAGTGGGTGGTGTAGGGATGAAGCATTTGGGCGACAGTCTCTGGTAAAAATCCGATGTTTTGATGTCCAAATGCTTCATCCTCGCGCTTAGTCGGCGATTTCACAGATCTCAAATGGGTTCTATACTTATTGTAAACTTATTTTAATTTTCCAGTGTCGATATGTCGAGAAATTCCAATGTGTGGAAAAAATCTAACAGCCGAGTTTTGATGCAGTTAACTCCACCTTTCACATTAGACTCAATATTCAACGGCATTACCGGATCGTGCAGCGACAAACGCAATAAAAACCAGCCGTCTTCTGCTGCGGAAGCACAGGAAATACGCACGCCTTCGTAGTTGTTGGGAACGATTTTCCAATCGGTTTGAGTTGAGGCAAATTCTTGCAGTTGAGTGATAATTTCCTCACCGCAACTTTTGAAATCATCCGCGCTAATTTTCAGCCGAAACTCTGCACTTTCTTCCGGTTCTTTTAAATTGGCAATTAAATCGGGTAATGACTTACCTGCTAGATTAGATTTAGCGAGTTCGACTAGCAGTTTGCTGACTAAATAAGCACCGTCATCAAGAAAGTAATTTTCTTTCAATGCTGCGTGACCGGAGGTTTCGATCGCCAGCCATGATTCTTGTCCGGTACGATCGAGCTTAATTGCTTCATCAATCACATTTTTGTAGCCGCGTTTGAAGCGGTGGTGAACGCCTTTTAAATCCTGTTCGATAAACTGCGTCAATCCGTCGGAAGTGATAGAATCGGTAACAATTGTAGAACCTGGATGTTCTTGCAGGATGACGGCGGAAATTAAGGCAATTAAGCGATTGCGGTTGATTTCTTTCCCCGCCGCATCAACGGCCGCACTGCGATCGACATCGGTATCAAAAATAATCCCAAAATCAGCTTTATTATCGATTACCGCTTGACAAATTGACTGCATTGCCTCCCGATCTTCGGGATTCGGTACGTGATTGGGAAAAGTACCATCCGGTTCTAAAAACTGACTGCCCGTCGTATCTGCACCTAAAGGTTGCAAAACTCGATCGGCATAAAATCCTCCCGCACCGTTACCCGCATCGACAATAATTTTTAGCCCGGTTAGAGGTCGATCGAAATTATCGGGATGATTGACTGTTTCCCTAATTTTTTTGACAAGTATCTCGGAATAAACTGCGATAAAATCCTGCTGGGAAATGCTACCACGTACATCAGCTTTGGCAAATTCATTGCTGGCAGCTAATGCCAAAATATCTGTAATATCTTGTTTTTGCAAACCGCCTTTAGCCGTAAAAAACTTTAAGCCGTTACGATTAAATGGCAAATGACTCGCAGTCAGCATAATTGCGCCGTCGCACTCAAAACCTGGTGTAATTGTACTCACAAACATTGCGGGAGTTGAAGCCATGCCAAAATCTAAAACTTGACTCCCCATTGAGGCGATACCCGCTGCAGTTGCGTTCATTAAACTCGGTCCGGATAAGCGGCTGTCGCGCCCGATCGCGATCGTCAATTCTGTCACTGGTTTATTGACTTTTTGCACCAACCAACTCACAAAAGCTTGCCCCAAAATTGTTGCAATTTCAGGAGTCAGATTAACCGATTCGCCCGAAATTCCTTCAAGGGCGACACCCCGAATATCCGAACCATTTTGCAGCTTTTTCCAGTTATAGTTTTGCATAATCATTGATGGTAAGTAGAAACTAGAAGCGATCGAGACTAAGGAAACTTCCGATCGGGAGATGAAAGATATTGTGAAACTATATCACTTTCTTTACTGTCAGGGATATAGCAATCCTAAATGATTTGTGAAGTTCTTACTCCCTCCCCATGAATCAGGGGAGGGTTGGGACCGGGAACGAACCCTCCGCAACGCTTGGCCCAACGCCACACTCGATCGTTGGGTTTCATGCTTCAACCCAACCTACTCCGGTTATTTAATCTACGATCCTTAGTTCTATAGCACTTCTCATCAACATGAGGTACAGCAAATGCTGTGGATTTAAGTATTTTTGAGCATTTTTCTGTACCTCACCTACCATCAGAAAGGCTATACTCGATCTCAAATTACTAGAATCTCAACAGCTTTCTTCTGATGTTGGAAACCCCAACTTCAGCGATAGCAAGTTGGGGTAGTTCATAATAAAGCTGCATTAAAGTAGGTCGCATTTAATGTCCCAGCAGCGATTCAAAAGCAGCTTGCAAAGATTTAATGTCGCCGACTCTGGCAACTAACAAGTTTTCGCTGCCCGCATCCTGCAACCGACGCTTCCAATACTGAATGCTATCGGAATTGTCGAGCCAGAAACTAATTACGGTGTCTACTACTGCTGGGACTTCCCAGCCGCGGGCGGGTGAAACCGCCTCCACAGATGCGACAAACACATCGAGAGTACACTTGCGGTTCCCCAAGTATTCTACACCGATCGGGTGCTGTTTTTGTAATTCTTGCTGCTGGTTGAAAAACGATAAAATTGGAGATACGCCTAAAATTTCAAATGTATATTTCATGCCATCCTCCCAAAGTATTATTTTGCCAAAATATAGCTCCTACTTGAGGCGAAAAATTGCAGCAGGAAAATTGCAATCTCAAAATTGCAATCTAAAAATTGCCATCTTGTTGCTGCCAATTTGCCGCAGCAGTTGCTGAAGTTGTTTCCGATGCTAGATCGGGCTGTCAACTTATTTTATTAATAGCAAGCTTTTTGCGAGATGTTTGTTAAAAGTTTTACATTTTTCTCGTCATTATAAAGAAAAGCCAAAGATCGCGATCGAGATTGCAGGAAGAGGGCTTGAGTTATTGAGGACAGAAAGTTTGTGGGACCTGCATTTTTCTTTGTCGATCCTGCTTGGAGGTTTGAGACTTGAGGTTTGAGGTTTGAGGTTTGAGGTTTTGCCCGGTCCTTACTGCCTACCACCTCGCACCTCACATTGTCTTCATGGTTTCTACTTCATCAGGGTCGATCGTGCTATTAATTTCAAGTAAGCTGGGAAATTAGGTAGCGCGATCGCACCAAATTATATAGCTGAACTGCATTTTGCGACTTTGGCGATCGGCGCATTCTCCCATGTAATGGCATGATTAGTATTGAAACCTGTTGGGACGGCATCCGAGTAGGCAGCCGCTCCGAAGAAACTATCCAAGCCTGTATCCTCACACGCTCAAAATCGACTCCGGTTCAAAGTTTACTGGCATGGCGTTGGTAACGAATCAAGGTAGTGTCATTTGGGCGATGGAGTTGCAGCATCGCGTTCAACAAATCAAAGACACTCTTGAACATCGATCGAGAGTGCAGACAACGTTGCCAGACAGACAAGTTTGGCTATCCTATTAAGCATCGCCCATTACGTCCCATTCACGGTTTTTCCGCAGGTGATATTGTGCGCGCCGATGTCCCAAAAGGCAAATACAAAACGATATGCAAATCCGCTGGGAATCGCACACTGATGTTAATAAACTACTCCACCATGCAGACGGATGGAGAATCTCGCTAAATTAGTTGAAAAATCTGAGTTATTATATGAAAGTTTCCCCTAGAATGTCGCTGCGACTGATTTTATTAGTACCGCTGGTGGTGCAAATCTCTGTAGCTGTCGGCGTGACAGGATGGCTGTCGTTTCGCAACGGACAGAAAGCTGTTAACGACCTCGCTACCAGGCTGAGTTTGGAAGTTGCCGCCAGGAGTAAAGAACATTTTCAAAGTTTTGGGGACCAGTCTCACCTGTTCTTGCAAATGAACGCTGCTGCCATTGCGGCGGGGAATTTGGATCTGGAAGATTTTCCCAATTTAGAAAACTATTTGTGGCAGCAAACCAAGCTGAGCGATCGAACTACCACTATCTATTATGGGGACGAACGGGGCAGGTTTCTGTTGCTGAAAAGAGAAGTTGAAGACTTGGTATACATCCGAGATGAATCAACCGCCCCCAACCGTGAAATTTATCGCCTCGACAGCCAGGGAAATCGTGCTGAACTCCTCAAAACCGCACCCTACGATCCCCGTACTAGACCCTGGTACGCAGCCGCCAAAAAGACAGGAAAACCCACCTGGTCGCCGATTTACGTGTTTACTGCTTCACCTGTTCTGGGCATTACGCCAGTAACGCCTATTTACAGCACAACAGGTAGCCTGCAAGGGGTACTGGCAATTGACCTCACCCTTTCTCAAATCAGCGATTTTCTCAAAACTATTAATATCAGTGAATCGGGACAAGTTTTCGCGATCGAACGTAGCGGTGAAATAGTAGCTAGTTCCACTGATGAATTGCCTTTTATCGCTGCCAATAACGAACAAAAAAGGTTGATGGCTGCTGATAGCAAAAATGGGTTAATTCGATCGGCTGCTGCTTATTTACAAAACCGATTTGGCAGTTTTGCAGCAATCGAAAGCCAAGGACAGTTCAGTTTTGATATCGATGGGAAGCGTCAATTTATTACGGTGGTTCCTCTGGAAGACGGTCGCGGCCTCGATTGGCTGATTGTCGTAGCAATTCCCGAAGCTGACTTCATGCAGCAAATTAATGCTAACACTCGCACGACTATTTTATTATGCTTTTTTGCTTTCATACTGGCGATCGTTTTAGGACTTCTCACTTCTCGCTGGATTGCCGAACCGATCGCCCGATTGCTGGAAGCTTCTAAAGCTTTAACAAAAATGTCTGAGGATTCGGACTTTACCTCCGCTGACTTAGATTCCGAAATTGAAGTGCGCGGCGTGAACGAACTTGGGGTTCTCGCTCAATCGTTTAACCACATGGCAAAACAGTTACGTTCCGCATTCGTAGCTTTGGAAAAAACTAATTCGACCTTGGAAAATCGAGTTGCCGAACGGACTGCTGAACTTAAAGCAACGGAAGCAGAACTGCGAGCTTTGTTCGCAGCTATGAATGAATTAATTATCGTGTTAGATGCTAGCGGTCGTTACTTAAAAATTGCACCGACTAATCTATCACTGCTATACAGACCAGCGGAAGAATTAATCGGTAAAAATATTGCTGAGGTGTTTTCCCCAGATCTGGTAGAGTATTTTTTAAATGCCATTAGAGAAGCTTTAAATACTAAGAAAACTATTAGCGTAGAGTACAGTTTGACTGTGGAAAATCGCGAGGTGTGGTTTGCCGCCAGCGTTTCGCCACTTGTGGAAGATTCGGTAATTTGGGTAGCCCGCGATATTACCGAACAAAAGCGCGCTGCATCGGTGCGGCGGCTGAGGCAACAACAATTGCTCAAACAAAATACGGTATTGGTAGAATTGGCAAGAAATAAAGCTTTATATCGGGGCGATTTACAAGTGGCTTTGAGGGAAATCACCGAAGCTGCTGCTGATACTTTAGAGACAGCGGCAGTCAGTGCTTGGCTGTACGATGAAGACCGATCGAAATTGCAATGCCTGGATTTATTCTATCGCAGCAGCGGTAAGCATTCTGACGGCGCGCAACTTGCAGCAGCGGACTTTCCCGCTTATTTTAAAGCTTTGGAAGAAGACCGGACGATCGCGGCTGATGATGCACTTTCAGATGCTAGAACTAGAGAACTTGCTGAACCTTATTTTAGCAAAACTGGTACTACTTCCACTTTAGATGCTCCGATCAGACTCGGCGGACAAACTATCGGGGTAATTTGTATCGAACAAATCGGTATCGCTCGCAACTGGACGGTAGAAGAACAAAATTTTGCTGCTTCCCTCGCAGATTTAGTATCATTAGCGATCGAAGCTAGCGAGCGCGATCGTGCGGAAATCGCCCTGCGTCAAGCAGAACAAAAATACCGCAGCATCTTTGAAAATGCTGTGGAAGGTATTTTTCAAACAACTCCCGAGGGTAATTTTTTAAGTGTAAATCCCGCGTTAGCCCGCATCTACGGCTATGCTACTCCTGAAGAATTGACATCAAATTTGACAGACATCAGACAGCAAGCTTACATCAATCCCCAGCGTCGCGAGGAATTCACGCGCATCATCAATGAAACCGGCGAAATCTCGGGATTTGAGTCTCAAGTACGCCGCGCTGATGGCATCGTAATTTGGGTTTCTGAAAGTGCCCGCGCGGTGCGGGATGCTAGCGGTGCGATACTTTATTACGAAGGCAGCGTTGAGGATATCAGCGCTCGCAAAGCCTTTGAATCCGCTTTGCAATTAGCCCTAGAAGCAGCGGAGGCGGCTTCTACGGCAAAAAGCGCATTTTTAGCTAATATGAGCCACGAATTGCGAACTCCCTTGAATGCGATTATCGGCTACAGCGAAATTCTCCAAGAAGAAAGTGAGGATTACGGCTATACGGAAATTATTCCCGATTTAGACAAAATCTGGACTGCGGGCAGACACTTACTGTCATTAATTAACGATATTCTGGACATTTCTAAAATCGAAGCTGGCAAAATGGATTTGTATTTAGAAACCTTCGATATTGCAGGTTTAATCGAAGAAGTTGCTGCTACGGCCAGACCGCTAATAGAAAAAAATGGTAATGTTTTAGATGCCAGTCAAATTAGCAATCCGGGAACTATGCACGGCGACATTACTAAAGTGCGACAGATTTTATTAAATTTGCTGAGCAATGCTGCTAAATTTACTCATAATGGTACGATCGCCCTGACTGCTAGTAGAGAATCTTCAACGGGCGATCGGGTTGAAGACAAGTTAGAAAATAATGCTATATTGGCAGGTAATTCTCAACAACCTATTTTGGGTAAAGAATTTTTAGTTGTGAATTGCATTGATACTGGAATTGGCATGAATCCAGATCAATTGGAGCATATTTTCAAGCCGTTTATTCAAGCCGATTCTTCTACTACTAAAAAATACGGTGGCACGGGTTTGGGTTTGGCTATCAGTCAGCGTTTCTGCCAGATGATGGGGGGCAGTATTTCGGTAATGAGTGAAGAGGGCGTGGGTTCTACTTTTACGATTCGCTTGCCTATTAAACAGTTGACAATTGACAGTTGATATTTGAGAGTTGTAGTGCGAGCGTCCCCGCTCGCGATCGATTATAGTGCGAGCGTCCCCGCTCGCGATCGATTGATAGTTGAGAATCGATCGATTACTCCGTTCGCAATGACATCAAGGTACTTTTAACCCCAGAAGGTAATCGGTAATTGGTAATGTTTGACCGATTACCAATTACCGATTACCAATTACCGATTACCGATTACCGAGGCGTAACTAATGCTTGGTTAGATCCAGCAAATTTCTAACAAGCCATCTGCTTCCATTCCTTTTCTAGCAGCCGCAGTAAGCTTTCATCACCGTTAGCGGCAGCTATTTGTTTGCGCCTGTCGAGAATGTTGCAAATATTCGCGCGGTGGACTTGCGCGACTTCGATTGCTGCGGATTTTAGTGTTATGTCTCCCGCACTGGTATTCCCTCGTGCCGCCGCAATTTCATTAGTTTTGAGATTGCGATTTCTGGTATGCTGGGCGCTGCGATATGTTGTCCCGCTTCCTTCTCCGGGTGCTGTCATGTGTCTGGGATAGCGGTAATTCCAGTTTTGACCCCGATATTTGCCGGCGATATTGCCTTCCCTCATATCGACTGTGGGAATGTCGTATTCGTAGTTTGCACCGCGATAGCTGAGTTTCATAATTTGCGCTTCCTAATTTCGGTATTTATGGGCGATCGGAGTCGATCGACTTTTTTTAGTAAAAACTGTTTTAGTTTCTGTATTCTATTTTACCGTTTACTTAAGAAAGTGACAAGTTTAAAAAAATTAATATTTTCGGGGACAGGGAATGCGGACTCAAGTCCTGACTGCGAAACTTTTTAAGGACTGAAGTCCTGACTGCGAACCTTACTACGAACCTTACTACGAACCTTACTACGAACCTTACTACGAACCTTACTACGAACCTTACTACGAACCTTGGCAAGGAGTGACATACTCCTACATCAAGCTGATTACAGCTATGATGTAGGCATCTTTGCAGCCCGATGAAGGGTATGCAAAATTTCCTTCACGGTACTGTTATCCATAGTTCCGACTACAGAAAGATTCCCGTTACGGCGTTTTAT
>JBOFTL010000307.1:0-3782 GCA_051652045.1 Microcoleus sp.
CTACAGGAGTGGGAATTATGACGGGTTTGAGAAATCGCCCGTCACCGATGCAGCAGATTCAATCTCAGGTGAGGGCGGTTCAAGAAAGGGGTTTAGGAGTATCTTTCTTCTACTACGAAAGTTTGTGGGATTACGCACAGGAAGCCAGGGCCGATCGCATTTCTGCTTTTGGTAGTTTCTTCCCGTTTTCCGCATTCCGAACCGCCCAACAAATACCCAGACGCGCCGCTACTTTTCCAGCGCCACCAGCAGCAGCTAATGCGAAAGATAAGCCTGCCGGAAATACAAAAGATACGCCTGCTGCCAATACGAAAGATAAGCCCGATCGACCAAACAATAACAGCAGAAATGCGCCTCCTCCAACAACTCATTTGATTTTAGATTTTTGATTTTAGATTTTGGATTGAGGGATTGGGAGATTGGAAGATTGGGAAATTGGAAGATTGGGAAATTGGAAGATTTGGAGATTGTTTGATTGGGAGATTGGGATGATTGCCAATTACCAACTCTCAACTAAGGGCGGGCACGGGGGCACTGCCCCTACAACTATCAACTGTCAACTACAGCAATTCCCGCTGTTATGAGGTACACCTAATCGATCGGCAACATTTAAAAACTGGTCAAGTTAGTTGCTGCTACTGTACCTCGAAAGAGCGGGAACCGCTGTATCAACTGTCAACTATCAACTCCCGAACAAATGCAAAATAACCAACTTTACCTACCAACAATGGGCTGTGGAACTTGGGCCTGGGGCAACCGATTGCTGTGGGGATACGATGAAAGTATGGACGGCGAATTGCAAGCCGCTTTCAATATTTGCGTCACTAACGGCGTCACTTTATTCGATACAGGTGACTCTTACGGAACCGGAAAATTAAACGGGCGCAGCGAGCAACTTTTAGGGCAGTTTTCCCAACAATATCGAGGCGTGCATCAAGACAATATTTGTATTGCCACAAAACTCGCTGCTTATCCTTGGAGATTGACGCGACAGTCGATGGTATCTGCTGGAAAAGCATCTGCTTCGCGCTTGGGAAAAAACATTGATTTAGTGCAAATGCACTGGTCTACAGCTAACTACGCACCTTGGCAAGAAAGCGCTCTTTTAGATGGTTTAGCGGACCTTTACCAGCAAGGATTGGTTAAGGGTGTAGGCTTGTCTAATTACGGGCCGAAACGGTTAAAATGGGTGCATAAAAAGTTGGGCGATCGCGCCGTTCCTATTGTAACATTGCAAGTGCAATATTCGCTACTTTCTACATATCCAGTTACCGAACTCGGATTGAAAGATGTTTGCGACGAATTGGGCATCAAATTAATTGCTTACAGCCCTTTAGCCTTGGGATTGCTGACTGGAAAATATTCAGAAAACGGCCCGTTTCCTAAAGGAATTAGAGGATTGGCTTGCAAGCAGTTATTGCCGGGAATGCGATCGCTCTTAAATTGTTTGCGAGAAATAGCAACAGCGAGAAACAAGACAGTTTCGCAGGTAGCGCTTAACTGGTGCATCTGCAAAGAAACTATACCGATTCCTGGGGCAAAATCTGCCGCCCAGGCGAGGGAAAATATCGGCGCTTTGGGCTGGAAATTAGATGCGGGTGAGGTTGCAGAATTGGATAAAGCAGCGGCGAATACAGAGAAAAAAATGGTGCAAAATATCTTTCAAACTAAGTGATAACATAGTCCGCGATTCCGACAGCCCGGCAGGGGTTTAAACCCCTGCCTCAAAGCGAAAGTCCTCTGAAGAGGACTGATGAGTTTGTCACTTTTTCTAAGGAAATCACAACTGTTTCTTCGATCGATAACGGGCGCGCAATCTTCGTGAAATGCTTGCGAGGAATTCAGTTCTCAATAGAAATTTTAGCAACTTTTAGGATAAACTCAAACGATTATATATGGCGGCGCACTATATCGCGATACTCTCCCGGAATTGACAAAAAACCGATGATTTATTCAGTCCTCTTCAGAGGACTTCAGCTATGAGCCAGGGGTTTAAACCCCTGGCGGTATTTCGGGTTAAGTTAAAATCTATAAACCTAACTGTATTCTGACTGCTTTTACCCCCTCGCGCAAAACTTTTCCACGCACCGCACGAACATTTCTACACCCATCCCCAAAGCAGTTTCATCAAAATCAAAACGCGGGTGGTGGTGCGGGTAAGCCAAATTTTTCTCGGGATTTGCAGCCCCTAAAAAGAAATAGCAACCCGGTACTTCTTGCAAAAAGAACGACATATCTTCACCGCCCATAGTTTGACATTCCGGCACGATTCCCGCAGGCGTTTCCACCACTGATTCTGCTACGTCGCGCACCAATTGAGCAATCCGAACATCGTTGATTGTCGGCGGGTAATAGAAATGATAATCGAATTGGTAATTTGCCCCGTAACTCTGACAAATTCCAGCAATTACTCGATCGATGCGCTTGTCAAAATAATCTGCATACTTCGGATTGAAATAGCGCACCGTGCCGCCAATTTCAGCAGTATCGGGAATGACGTTGTAGGTGTGGCCTGCATGAAATTTACCAACAGTTACGACTGCGGAGTCTATCGGGTCGATATTCCGCGCTACAATCGATTGCAAAGCATTAACAATTTGAGCTGCAACGACGATCGAATCTACAGTTTGATGCGGCATCGCACCGTGCCCGCCTTTACCGAAAATCTTGCAGTCAAAAGTTTCAACTGCCGCCATTAACGCGCCGCCGCGCACTCCTACAGTTCCTAAAGGTAAATTGTTCCACAAATGCAAGCCGATAATGGCGTCAACATCAGGATTCTTTAAAACTCCTGCTTCCACCATCGGTTTTGCACCTCCGGGCCCTTCTTCTGCGGGCTGGAAAATCATTTTCACAATGCCGGAAAAGCTGTGTTTGTGCTTGGATAAATAGTAGGCAGTACCGAGGGCGATCGCGGTATGTCCGTCGTGGCCGCAAGCGTGCATGATTCCGTTATGCTGCGATCGATATTCTACCTCATTTTCCTCTTGAATTGGCAAAGCATCCATATCAGCGCGAATTGCCAAAACTTTACCCGGTTTGCCGCTATTAATAGTTGCGACAATCCCAGTTTTTGCAATCCCATTTTGATGCTCGATACCCCATTCCTGCAACTTTTTAGAAACAAACTCTGACGTTAAATTTTCCTGAAAACCTAACTCAGGTTTTTGGTGCAGGCGACGACGCCACTCAACTAACTGAGGCTGTAAATTTCTAATCTCCAGCCGCAATTGAGATAAATCAACAGATGTTAAATTCGGTAATGTTGAAACCATAATGAAAAAAGAAGGCACGACACGGATTCGGACACGGATACACGGATGAATTGTCAAGGAGTCAGGATTCTGAAGAAGGAAGAGAGAAGAGGTAAGAAGGGAGAGTGAAGAAGCAAGAAGGAAAAGGAAGATTGATTACCAATTACCAATTACCAATTCCCTCCGCCCATTACCATTATTTAGAAGGTTGAGGAATTAAATTGACTCCAGATAACAATCTTTCTAAATCTAATTCGGAAGCAGCTTTAGCTAATTTAAACAAGTCATTCGGGTTATCTAAATGCGGCAAAATACCGAAAACAGGTAGTTGAGTTAGCGATTCAATGAGATCGATCGGCGTTAAATCAGCAATTTCTTGGGTCGATCGCTCTTGAGTACAGTTAAGCACGATTCCTCTCAGATTAACATTAGTTTGTCTGGCAAGAGCAACATTCGCCACAGCTTGCCCGATCGCGCCTAATTTTACAGGTACTACCAACACTCCCGACAGCCGCCAATCCCTAGCAA
>JBOFTL010000308.1:0-6343 GCA_051652045.1 Microcoleus sp.
AGTTTTGGCGATCGACGTAATGTCATCGAATCGAATATCAATAATATCAAAGCTCAAAAAGAATCACTTAAGGACAATAAAGACTACACATCTGAGCAGAAAAAAGAGATTGAAGGATCGCTGAATGCTCAATTGAGTCAACTCGAAGGCGCGAAAAAGCAACTTGACGCGATCGACAAGAAATTCGGCGGCAGTGCCGATATCATGGGCCGTTTCAATATGGCTCTATCTGAAATGGGTGTGAAGCTGGAGGAAGTCACAGCCAAGGCTAAGAATGCATTTAACAAGAGTGAAGTCAATCGACTTGAAAGTAAGAAGTCTGGGCGTAAAACAGATGAATTCGCATCCCAGAACACTGCCGTGCAGCAAGCCATGAACGAAGAGAAGAAGGCAACGGCTGAATATACTGGAACCAAGAAGACGATCGAAGAAGTTGACAAAATCATGTCAGATCCTACGGTAAAACGTGAGATCTCGAAGATTGCAATCAACGGGAAATCGATCGATGGAGAAACATCGGCACAGCAATTAGAACAAGCAAAAGTAGGGAGAACAGAGAAGGAAAAAACACAGATTGATAAATTAATCACACGCAGAAAAGCGATCGATTCATTGCCAGAGTTGAAAAAAGCAGAACTGGAGGCTGAGGATAAGAAGTTCAATGCAAAATCAGCACTTGAATTAGAAAAAGTCGATCGTAAAACTAAAGTCCGTGAAGTTGAAAACAAGGAGATGGAAAGTGCGGCACAGGTCCGCTTTGCCAAGGAACAATTAGGCAGCAAAGTCAATGAACGCGATGTTTCAGTTCGTCAAGCGGAGATTTCTAAAGTTTCCGCAGACCTTGGAGTAGCATCAACGAAAACTCAGATCCAAGATATTGACGGGCTGTTCAAGCAAGGGAAAATATCCAAGGAGGAATACACCAAGCGATCGATCGATTTACGATCGCAGCTTGCCGATGCAACAACGAAGGCGGCGCAGGCTGAATTAGCTGTTGAACAAGCGAAGAATAAGCGAATCTTAGATCTGTGGGAAGAAAACATTAAAAAACGGCAAGTGGGGCGCAAGGAAACGGAAGGAGCCGCAACGATCGGACTAATCCAAGCTCAAAAAGGTAACCGGATGAATGAATCTGATGTTGCTGTGAAAAAGGCTGAATTACAGGAAATCTCGGCAAAAGGTGATGTTTCTGAGATCAAAAAACAAATGAGTGAAGTGGATGCACTTCGCAAAAAAGGAGTCATTACAGAACAGGAACACACTAAACGCAAACTCGATATGCGATCGCAATTGGTCGATGCAAATATCAAAGCGGCTGAGGCAGAGCTAGCGATCGAACAGGCTAAAAATCGCAAGATTCTTTCTGACTGGGAACGAACGATCAAAGCCCGTGAACTCGCGACGAAGCGCACAGATACGGCTGCAACTCTCGGTCTGATTGCGGGGCAACGCGGTAACCGGATGAGCGAGGATGAGGTCTCTGTTAAGAAGGCAGAGATTCAGGCAACTAGTTCTAAATCGAATCTTGCGAACCTTGAATCTCAGCTTTCAGAATTAGATTCACTTCGATCGAAAGGCGTGCTTACGGAGGAAGAACACGCCAAGCGACGCATGGATTTAGAATCCAGCATTCTCGATGCTAAGGTTCGATCGGCTGAAGCAGAACTCGCGATCGAACAGGCAAAAAACCGCAAAATCATCAACGAAATCGACAAGGTTAAGCAGGCTAAATTATTCTTGCTAGACACGAAGCAGGGCTATGCCGACACTGATGCAAAATACGCTCAGCTCAATGGTGGAAGAGTCGGTAAAGGCGGTGAACGTGGTGCGATGGAACGGGCGATCGAGGCGACCAAGCAAAGGCTTGTGATTGTTGACGATGCCGTGAATAACGATCGCCAACTTTACTACGACGGGACCCTCTCAGAGAAGGAATACACCGATCGATCGCAAGCTGGTGAAAATGCCGTGCGATCGGAGGAAGAGAAACTCGTCAATCTTTTGATCCAGCAACGGCAGGCAATCTACCAGGAAGAGCACGACGCATTTACTCGCGCAAACAACGGCATTATCCGGGGCTTGGAGGCACGCAAAACGCGATCGACGATGGAATCCCAGTTAGATGGGGCAAAACAGGGCTATGCGGAATCTGCGGTGGGCCTGAGCAGAGCTAAAGCAGACAATGCGATCGCCCAAGTTGAAGCGACGAAACCACAGGGTAAAAGCCGGGATGCTGAAATCGCCAATATTCGCTTGCAATCACTGCAATCAATCCAAGCGGCTGAAATGCTGATCTTGGGCCTGAAGGAGAAACAGCAACAGGCGGCACTCAAGCAAGCTGAAATCGAAGCACAGATCGCCTACGGGAAACAGCGCATTGCCGTTTCAGAATCTGAGCGAAAACTGAAAGAAGCGCGGCTAACCGGAGACGAAAATGCGATCGCTAACGCATCGTCTGAAGTCATCACTCAGCGGGAATTGTTGGGGCTTGAAGGTGAAAAGCTGAGCACGATCGGGATGCAAAGTGAGCTTGCACGCGCCAAGATGGGCATCGATCGGCAGACGGCTAAGACATCGATGGACACTGAATTGACCCGTGCTCAAACTGCTGTCGGTCAATTTGGCAGTGGTCAGATTCAACAGAATAAGGTGATTGGTGGTGGATCGTTTGGACCTAGTGGCGGTAATTTCGGTGTAGACCTCAGTGCCTTAAATCGGATTGGGGCGCAAAACGCGATCAAACCAATCACGATCGATCCAATGATTTCTCGGATCCAAGCCCCAGCGGCAAGCGTCGATCGTACTGTCGATCGATCGGCTTCTCCCGTGATTTTGGACGATACAAACATCGTGGGCGCTATCAACAAATTAGGGGAGAAATTAGGGAGACTTGCACCACAGCGAGAACAGCCCAAAATCCAGCAAAGACAACCGGGCTATTCTGACTATCTAGAGGCTGATACGGCATCGGCCTTTATGAGGGGGTGATTGTACTAATCCGATCGATCGGCCTTCTTATCTTATATTAGAGGACCGATCAAGTAGAGGTCGCTGGAAAGCCTTGATATATATGGGTTTGAGGTCGATCGTCTGTTTTTCTGAACTTGTATTTTCGAGTGTACTAGTTTGGGCGTTGCTGAGCTTGATTTGTACGCGGGTGTTGCAGACTTCTGCCCGGACGATCGCCTTCTTTGTGCTGTTCACAACAAAGCCGCCCGATCGGTGAAGATGAGCGGCTTTTGCAAGAGCTGAGTTGAGCTGAGTTGAGCGGAGCCGAGTCGAGCAGAGCTGAGTTGAGTAGAGAGGAGATGAGGGGAGATGAGTTGAAATTCTAGCTTACACCATATTCGATCGCTGCGATAATATCAGCTTTGGATTGCTTGAATTTATTCATCGGTTTCAATTTTCGAGCAGCAAGAGCGTAGCCCTCCTCGGATGCCGCCATTTCAACAAAAGCAAGTCGAGTGCAAGACCGATCGTAATTTGCGCGACTCTTTTCTGTTTCTAGTTGATCATAATCGACCGTTTTAAGTCTTGCATCCCATCGATCGGTTGATCGTTTTACGTCAGCCAATCCCTTTGATTCAGCCATTACCGAGACATCTTCCGCCTTCAGTAGTTGATATCCCACGTCAGGAATCGCAACAAAAATCAACCCGTAATCTCGTCGTACGATCTTGATAGCACTGGAAAGTCTAGCTCGATAGTACACGCGCACATCAACCCCGCCTACTGCTTCGTTTAGCTCGGCATAGAAGACAGTTTCCCCTGGAGCTGCCGAGCGCAGTTTTTGAATAAGAAACGTTGTTTCAGGTGCAATCATGATTAGTTACCTCAAAGAACAAGAGACGAATTTTACAAAGAATAGTTGTCAGTCCATTCGATTGAGACGGGCTTGAACCTGCCACGAGTGCCGTTATTGCGGACTCTGAAGCTACCAATCCCGATCAACTGTCCTGCCTGCTGTAATGTTTTGGAGAAAACATCTTGAGTGATTACGTCGTCAAAGATCAAGAATTCTACCTCCGCCTCCCAGCCCTTGCCGATCGTCGGGAAAGTTCGCATAACACGAGACCCACCGCCTCTACGGCCATCAGAGGGAACGTGAAGGGTATCACCAGAGATCAAATCCCGAGTCACAGGCTTACCCTTGACCAGAACCAACGAATCCTCCACAACGCTAACGCCAGCCTCGAAGTGCTTTGTATAAGTCGCCTTACCCTTTCCGGGAATCTGCTCTGACACGTATTTAGCGGCTTGTGCTATTGCATTTTTAAAGGCGAGTGCAGGCATCAGCAAACGCCCATCTTCATCCCAGTGCGCTTTTTCGATCCAGGTCCGTTCCTCATAGTCCCCTGCGGCTTCCTTGTTTAGCTTTGGGGTGCCGTGATAGCGAGATTGAGAGTACGGTGCAAGTCCTTCAAGTTTGACGAATGCTCTTTTCATCGTGTTTGCGCTCTAAACGTTTTGACTTATTTTACCTCACCATACAACAAACGATGGAAAGAATAAGACCTTCCATCGTTTGCAAGTTGAGTTGACTAGACTAGACCTGAGACGAGATGAGCAGAGTGGAGACGAGGCGAGTTGAGTGGAGTCGAGATGAAATTCTATCTTACACCATATCCGATCGCCCCTCTTTGTACTACTGAATTCAATCGTTCTTCTTTATTTATATTAGAGCGTTGATCGAGCAGAGGTCGCTGGAAAGCCTTGATATATATGGGGTAGAGGTCGATCGTCTGTTTTTCTGAACTTTTCAAAAATGTCGATCCAAAGTGTACTAGTGAGGGCGATCGGGGAACACAACAAAGCCGCCCGATCGGTGAAGATGAGCGGCTTTGTTGCAACTTTGTTGCAAGAGTTGAGGTGAGACGAGGTGAGCGGAGTGGAGTCGAGTCGAGCCGAGGGGAGTTGAGTTGAGGCGAGATGAGATGAGATGCAACTCTAGCTTACACCATATTCGATCGCCCTCTTTGTACTAATCCGATCGATCGCCCTTCTTTATTTATATTGGAGCGACGATCGAGTAGAGGCAGGCTGAAAGCGTTACAGGACAAGCCTCAAGCGGATGCCGCGTAAAGATTTGATTTCTCAAAAGTAAGAATGATTGAACACCCCACGGCGCAAAACTACCGTGGGGTATTTTTTGGCGAAAAGGCGATCGAGTGGGAATAAATAAATGGGCTGAGACGAGATGTCTACCCAACACTTCATGGCGAGATGCCTCATCAACCTTACGTCCCACAAGAATAATGCCTCTATCTTTTTTAGAGTCGGTTGCCGCAAATTCAGGCGGCGATCGCGCAATGCCCCTAATGGAGCAATTTGTAGAAAACAATCCGATCGTTCGGATTATGGATTGGATCAACGAGCCTACAAATGTTCTCGAATATAGCCAACTTGTAGAACTTGGCGACGCGGGAACCCGATCGCTGAACAATAGCCGAAAAGGAACCGCATCTAAGCGGACAACGAAATACGTTCCTTACAAGCTTCTGTCCGATATCAGTGAAATTGATTGGCAAATTGCAGCATCTAATCCAGGTCGCGCGGCGG
Source organism: Microcoleus sp. (assembly GCA_051652045.1). Classification (GTDB taxonomy): domain Bacteria; phylum Cyanobacteriota; class Cyanobacteriia; order Cyanobacteriales; family Microcoleaceae; genus Microcoleus. Next base: position 5,560 of record JBOFTL010000308.1, read on the forward strand.
ACGAAGAATTGCTGAAAATGCGATCGTTCTCCGATGAGTGGATGTGGATGTTTTTTCATGGTTCCAGCGCTGTCGATCCTGAACAATTTGATGGTTTGCGGCATCATTGCCAAGAATATGCACGGCAACATTTAAGCAATCACGATTCTGGCGCACCTCTTTCCCGGATGATGTTGCGTCGAGCGATTTCCAATACTAAAGGGGCGAACGCGATCCTGATGGGCGAAGAGATTCATGATTGGTTCTCTGAGTCGGCGCAGACCTCAAACAAGGCCGGGATTGTTTGGACAAAGAACGAGTTAGGCGAAGATATTCCGTCGTTTGGTAACATCCCCATTTATCGAATTGAACGCGATGAGATGGACAATCAATTATTGCCATTGACTGAAGGCTCGAAAGATCTTTCTGCCAACAATTGCACATCTATTTATGTTGTGGCGATCGGTGAAGGTCGATTGCAAGCTGTTAATTACGCTGGTCCTCAAGGTTACGGAATTAATGTCAAAGATCTTGGGCAAGTTGATGTTTTCGAGAAGACGTTACTTGACTGGAAAACGGCGTTAGTCATGAAGGATACGCGATCGGTCACTCGCCTGAGTGGTGTTCAAGCTGGCCCCCCAACGGATTAAGGAATAACTAAAATGGCAACTCAATTTGTCGGATATGGGCGAATGACATCGCCTGCGTTTATCCCGGATGCAGTTACAACTTTACGCAAAGCTTCGGATTCTACGCCGATCGTGGCAACGAATTCAAGCACGCCAAAAGAGATTGCGATCGCGCA
>JBOFTL010000309.1:0-2651 GCA_051652045.1 Microcoleus sp.
ATACTGCAATCGGTAAAAATGATTTCATTCCGATAACACAGTACCATATAACTTCCTCAAGGTAAAAAGTAGTGCATTACTGCTTGCTTATTGCTCAGCGATTGCTCAACTTTAAGCATGACCACTTTTCCCCTGACGCGAGCTTGCGACCTTGAGGGGGGGTAAATTATTCAGTTGTAGTGGGATGATTAATTTGTGTTAGGTGTTTTACGGCTCTCACCCCGTCAAAGCCTTAACAACCCGCATTAATCTAGCGTGATTCAGATCGTATATTAATTTTGCCCCAGGGAGCGCGAGTTGCCAAAATACTGAGAATTAGAGCTGATAATCCTTGGTAAACCTAGATATTCCGACTACTGCTGTCAACCCTCTTGTCCCCCCCTTCTTAAGAGGGGCTAGGGGGATCTAATTTATGTAGTTGCGGCAACAGAAACGGGAATTTCAGTCAAATCGATGCGATAGTTTTCAATAACTGGATTGGCCAAAAGTTGGTCGCAAATGCGATCGAGTTGTTCGCGGGCTTCCGACTCGCCAGCAGCAGTCAGCGTCAATTCTACAAACTTTCCGATGCGGACTTGCTCAACATTGTCATATCCCATGTGTTGCAAACCCGACTGTACGGCTGTACCGGCGGGGTCTAAAACCGAAGGGCGAAGAGTAATATAGATTTGGGCTTGGTATTTTTGAGTCACGGGAATGTTGCGGTAGGTGATGTGAATGTTAGCGCCATTGTATTCTACGTATTCTACAACTCAGTTGCGCGCGATCGAGCTTTGATGCCCTCGATCTCCCAGTCTAGTATCGCCCAGGCACAACGATCGCTCTCTCAATTAAGATAGCCTAGAAATAGGGACAAATTTGATTCCAGCAGATTCAAGAAAAAATTATGAGAACCAACCGCACTCGCAGTCAGGAGCGTATCTTAAACTTGCTCAAGGTCTTAAATCGATCGCTCTCGGCGCAAGATATCTATTTAGAACTGCGTAACAGCGACCAAAGCATGGGCTTAGCAACCGTTTACCGTTCCCTTGACAGTTTAAAGCGGGAGGGATTGGTTCACGTCAGAACTTTGGCTAGCGGCGAGTCTCTCTACGGTGCGGCCCACCAAGACCAACACCATTTAACTTGTTTGGAATGCGGCGCGTCAATTACTATTAACGAATGTCCGGTTCACCACTTAGAAAGTCAACTGCAAAAGTCTCATTCTTTTAAAATTTATTATCACACGTTGGAGTTTTTTGGACTGTGCGATCGATGTACTTTAGCTCAAGAATCTTAAAGAAGGAAGAAGGAAGAAGGAAGAAGGAAGAAGGAAGAAGGAAGAAGGAAGAAGGAAGAAGGAAGGAAAAACTGATTATTGTTCTTATTCTGTGGTATGGTGTGTTGCTGCGAACAACTTTCGCTTAAAGTTTTTGCTTCCTTAGCATCTTCGATCGACCTTGCTTTATCTTTCGGCATCAAACGGCGAGACAGCAGCACAAAAACCGTTGAAAATACCATCCACAAAAATATTTGGAGGTTAAGGTAAGGTAAAAATAAAGAAATTCCAGCTACAGCCAAAGCACTCAATCCCATCATGAAAGCGACAAAAGCAGTCGGTAAAAATAGCTCTGTCAAACAAAGAACAGCCCCAAATATCAGCCAAAGTAGGGTAGGATTCCACAGCAGAAAAAATTAAAAGTAATACTATTTTAGATTGAATAATTGAACTAATTAAGAATTAAATAGTTACCAAATTATCAACTCAGTAACAATTTGCGAACGATCGGCAGCAGCAAGATTTTTCACCTAGCAGTGTCAGGCTGACGTATAGCAATCGCGCCCGACGGCTCAAGACATTCTAGATCGTTCAAACCGTTACTATTATTCCCTCTGACTTCTACCTTCTGCCTTCTGACTTCTGACTTCTGCTATAACAGCGAGCCGATCGAGCGTCCCCGAGCGCAGTCCTGGAAGAGGAACTCCCTTAAATCAAAAGTTGTAGTAACATTAATGACAATTTTAGCCGATCGATCCTGGCAGAAACTACAATTTCTAGGTGCCGAAAGGCAGTGAAGAAATTAATCAAGGCTAAAATCAGTCTATTCTCGCACTCTTGAATTTGGGCTTGCCAGCCGTATATCTTCAGAATGTTTTACACACTTTGATATGCTCAACAGTTTCTCCGAACCCATCTACTGCCAGAATCCGACTTGTCCCGAACCCCGTAACTCCTTTGGGCGCAAGCACTGCGCTGCCTGCGAAACCGAGCTGGTTTATCGGTATTTGTGGGCAGTGGGCTCGCAAGCAGAGGAAGTACCCCGCGACAAGATAATAGCCGATCGCTATTTCGTGATTTCGCCTCAAATCTGGCTGGATAGCCGCCCGGATCTGCCTCCGAGCGTTCCGGAGCAACTGCCAGATGCGATCGCGCCTTACCTGCATTTATACGCCCAACGGCTGCACGCACCTGAAGTATACGGTTTCTGCGAGTGGGAAGCAGCAGGAGAAACGGCCGAGGTGCTGCTGTTAGAAAATGTGCCGATCGACTCTTACGGTAGCCTGTATCCCTCAATTTTAGAAGCTTGGTCCCAAGCACCCGCAGTACGGCAGATTTACTGGCTGTGGCAAATGCTGCAACTGTGGACGCCCCTTGCGGAACAGGGAGTGGC
>JBOFTL010000310.1:0-4019 GCA_051652045.1 Microcoleus sp.
GATCGTTATAATTAGTAGGGCTGTAAAGTTTAGCGCCGGGAATGGCATAATAAGTCGGCACGTCTGCCAAAATTGTATTGGCTCTAATGGCACGTTTTTCTAAGGCTAATTCATACAAGAAAGGTTTTAGCGTAGAACCGGGCTGACGTAAAGCTTGCACTCCGTCATTCCGACCGATTTCGTCTCGATCGAAATAATCAGGAGAACCGACATAAGCTAAAATTTCTCCAGTATGATTGTTGATGACTAAAGCTGCCGCATTGTGGACATTATGGGGAGATAAAGAGCTGACTACTTGTTGCACTTGTGCTTCAACAAACTCTTGTAAAGAGCGATCGATAGTCGTACGAATCTGAGACGGATGCTGCTTGGGTAATCTATCGGACAGCCAGAATAAAAAATGAGGTGCTGCAATAATTCCTTCCTTGACTGGTACGATTAAAACTTCTTCAGTTAAAGCTCGTTCTGCCTCCGATCGTGTGATATATTTGTCCTTAACCATGCGATCGAGTACGTAAGCTTGCCGTTTTTTTAAAGATATCCAGCGGGAATAAGGATTGAGATTATTTGGATCGTTAGGAATGGCTGCTAACAGGCTGGCTCGAGCGAGATTGAGATCGGCGGCGGGAATGCCAAAATAGGTGCGAGAAGCTGCTTCTACACCGTAAATATTGCCGCTCATGGGCAATCTGTTGATGTAAGATTCGAGAATTTCATCTCTATTCATGCCGGCAAAAATGCGCCAAGACAGCCAAATTTCTCTTACTTTGTGAGACAACGTGCGAGGAGCGGGTTTGAGCATCCTTGCTAACTGCATGGTGATGGTGGAAGCACCGCTGACTGTGCGTTTGGCTTGCGCGGCTTCGAGGATCGATCGCACAATTGCTCTCACATCCACAGCACCGTGTTGGTAAAATCGCTTGTCCTCAGCGGCGATAATTGCTCGTATAAAGTGAGGAGAAACTCGATCTAAGGGTATTGTAACGGTAAGTTCTCGATCGCGAGTGAGAATAGTGCCTAGGGGAAGTCTGTTGCGATCGCTAAATTCGATCGCCGACTGTTTCTGGGCGATGTCAGCAGCACGGATGGGTGCGAGATAAGGGAGCGATCGGACAATTAGGCAAGTTAATACTAACACCAAAAATAAACGAAGTTTTGGGTTTTTATATTGTGGCAAAACTTTTTGGATAAATTCGATCGATCGCAGCCTCAATATCTTCATAATTAATCCCTCCACCAACAAAGGTTTAATCTATATTCCTAGATGCACGAGAGGTGAGAAACCCCGATATTTTCTTAGTCGGCGGAGGCCGACTTTGTTCGTGTAGACGCGGTTTCAACCGCCGAGTAATAAAGAGGATATCTCACCCAGATTTGGGATTATACAGGCTACAACCCCAAGATACTTGCTTCCAGAAATTGCGGAGTTCCTACCTCATTAAGAAATAATACAAAATCCTTAACCTTATAAATTTATCTGGAAAGTCGATCGCATCAACTGTAGGTAAAGTAGCCGTAAAAGAAAGATCGATTGTCAGTAACTCAGTTCTCTCATATAGCAATCCTAAATCATCTGTGAACTTCTTACTCCCTCCCCTTAGTAAGGGGAGGGTTGGGGTGGGGTTAAAATTTATGACTCATTTAGAAATGCTATATGCTGACCGACACCCTCGCTTTATTGAGATGTTATTATGAAATTAAAAAAATGGATAAGTGCGATACTTGTATTCGCGATCGCCCTGACAATAACCACCTGTGGAATCCCGAATAAATCCTCAAAAGTTGAAGCACTTTCCTCAGTTGCTCCCCTAAATCCTCCGCAACTGGTAAACTGGATTGAAGAAATCAGTCCGACGGGAAAAGCTGAACCTCTCAACCAAATTCGGATTCGCTTTAAAGAACCATTAATTCCAGTTGCCAGCCTTGATAATTCCGATCGGCAAAATCAACTAAAACTATTTGAAATTCAACCTGCCATTCCTGGCAAGTTTCGTTTTTTAACACCGCGACTGGTCGGATTTCAAGCAGAACAAGCATTGCCAAAAGCGACTCGCATTCAAGTCACCCTCAAAGCAGGTTTAACCGATCTCAAAAATCACCGCTTAGATAAAGATTTAGCTTGGACATTTAACACAGAACCCATCCAACTCTCAAATTTACCAACTTCTAGGTCAGGTAATTCAGAATTCCAACCCATTGAGTTAAAGCCTACCCTCGAATTCACATCAAATGTAGAATTAGATTTAGCTTCAGTGCAAAAGCATTTGAAACTAATGCCCGAGGGACAGACAAAAATAGTGCCTGTTAAAGTAGAGTTAGCAACAGCAGAGGCAGAATCAGAGGTAAAATCAAAAGAACGGCAAACTCCAGAAGAAAAATTCAATCCATCTGTTCGCACTTTTGATTATAAGATAGTTCCCCAACAAACACTAGAAAAAGCCACTAAGTACCGCCTGCAATTTGACTCTGGCTTGCTACCCATTCGTGGCAATCTCCCCAGTGAAACACCTTTCGTCAGTCAGGTAGAAACATATTCACCCTTGGCATTTCAATCTCTTCAATTTTTCGGGCAACCCGATGCTGGCGGGGCTTATGGGCGCTTCGATAAAGGCAGCGGTAAGTTACAATTTAATAACGGTATTGTCGCCGATTCGGCACGGGAAAATATCACCGTTAATCCCGCACCAAAAAAATCTCCTACACTCGTTCAAGCCTATGACAATGACTCCTCAGTTAGTCTCAATCCTTGGAGTTTAGAACCAGCAACACAATATACGATTACTATTGGCGCTAACCTCAAAGATAAATTCGGTCAAACTTTGGGTAAGCCCGTCACATTACAGTATGAAACAGGCGATGTTGCTGGCGATTTTTGGACGCCAACAGGGTTAAATATTTTTCCAGCAGGTAAGGACTTACAACTGAATATTTCCGCAGTAAATTTGCCAAAACCTCAGTACAAAGCAGCTTATAAGGTCGTTCAACCTACCGATCTAGTTTATCGTGCTGATGCCTATCCCAGGGCGGAGGGAAATAATTTACTTGCCAATGCTTCTGAGTGGCAAACTTTCCAAATTTCAGCTAAGAAAAATCAGACTAAAGATATAGCAATTCCCTTGCGAGAAAAGCTAGGTTCGGCAACAGGAATGCTTGCTTATGGAGTGCAAGCACGCGCGAGTATCTGGCGAGAACCTACTAATTACGGCTTAGTGCAGTTGACTAATTTGGGAGTATTTGCTCAGTGGTTCCCAGAGTCAGGTTTGATTCGAGTACACCATCTCGATGACGGTTCCCCAGTAGCAGCATCAGTTGAAATTTATGAATCTAAATTAGAGGCAAAATCTTACCCTGAACCTACTCCTTGTGCGACAGGTAAAACTGACAGTAACGGTACGTTACTGCTAAGTCGCGAGAATTTACAGAAGTGTATTAAGTCTAAATCGGGCGGCTTTGAAACAGCACCAAAATTATTAGTCATTGCCCGCGAAAATAAAGACTGGGCATTTGCTAGAACCGAAGAATATAGCGGTGCTTATGGCTACGGTCTTGAGGGAGATAATTGGAACAGTAACAAACCCCGATCGCGCGGTACAATTTTCTCGGACAGACAACTTTATCAACCAGGAGAAAAAGCTTGGTTTACTGGGACTGCTTATTATCTTCAAAATGGAGTTATTAAGCAGGACAAAAATGCTAGTTATGCAGTCACGCTGAAAAGTCCAAAAGGTACGGAAACCGATTTAGGCACTCATACAACTAATGATTTTGGCACATTTTCTCTCCAACTGCCGATCGACAGCAATCGACCTTTAGGCTACTATTTTATCCGAGCTAAAGGAACCAGCGGAGCGGAAATTTCCGGTAATTTTCGGATTGCTGAATTCAAACCACCCAATTTTAAGGTAGATTTAAGCCTTAATAAAAAAATTGCCACGATCGATGATAAAATCGAGGCAAATGCCCAAAGTAATTATCTGTTTGGTTCGCCAGTTGAAGGTGGAAAAGCTAAATATTATGTC
>JBOFTL010000311.1:0-3110 GCA_051652045.1 Microcoleus sp.
TATTGCTACAAATATTCGCTGGGGAAATTTTTGGCGATCGCACTGTAGAGCTTGTTGAAGAGAGATCGCCACATCTAGTGCAAATTGTCAATCACCAACAGCAGTCAACCCTAAATCTGAATCCTGTTGTATAGTCATAGTCTGTCGATTTATCCCGAAAAGTCAGTACAAGACCTATGGTTCGAGAATTAGAGCGATCGAGCGTTGACAAGCAGCGCAATCAGTGCGACTTTCCAGAAACAGCACCAGCAGCCAACCCAGTGTTTTTCAGGACGTACAGCCGCCGTACCGAGGCGGGGCGGGAAACTTGGGAAGAAGTGTGCGATCGTACTGTGAAGGGCTTGGCATCACTCGGAAACCTCACCCCCGAAGAAACACAACTGCTGCACCGGATGCAAAGCCAGCTTAAAACCCTCGCTTCAGGCCGCTGGCTGTGGGTGGGCGGCAGCAAATGGATCGAACAACCAGAGAATTTTTCCGGCGCATATAACTGTTCGTCAACAAATATTCTCGACTGGCGGGCTTTTGGTTTGTTAATGGATTTGGCCATGATGGGCTGCGGCACCGGCGCAGTTTTGGAACCCAAATATATTAACCAACTGCCGCCGATTCGCAACCGTTTAAACATCACATTACAAGGCGAAATTGGCGCTACACCCGCTGCATCCCGCCGTCAAGAAACCGAAGTCAAAATATCAGGAGAAACCGCAACCATCTATGTCGGAGATTCCCGCCAAGGTTGGGTAAAATCCTATCAAACATTGCTGGAATTATCCACAGATGAAAGATTCAATGGAGAAGTGCAAATCTCGATCGATCTTAGCGACGTTCGCCCGGTAGGAGAATCTTTAAAAGGCTTTGGCGGAGTTGCAAATCCGGTGAAACTGCCCGATCTTTACCAGCGGTGCGCGGCAATTTTGAATAAAGCTTTAGGGCGGCAATTAAATTCAGTTGAATGCTGCGTGTTGATTGACGAAGCTGCGGTCACAATAGTTGCTGGTAATATCAGAAGAAGCGCGGGAATACGCCAGTTTGATTCTGGTGACGCGCTAGGTGCAAATGCCAAAGATAATCTATGGCAACAAGATAAAAATGGCAACTGGAAAATAGATCCAGAACGCGATGCTTTGAGAATGGCAAATCACTCTCGTGTTTTCCATTATAAACCAACATTAGAAGAATGTATTGAGGCTGTTAGAAAACAGTATTATTCCGGTGAAGGTGCAATTCAATGGGCTGGTGAAGCTGTAGCTAGAGCGAATGTCGATTTACTTTCAACACCAAGTCTGAAAAACGAATTTTTGGCAGCTTACGCAGAAGGAAAAGCTAAACTTTGGTTGCAAGAACGCTATCCTGAGATGACTGCTGAAGAACTAGAACATCGGTCAGTTCGTTTGGGCTTAAACCCGTGTGGTAAGTAATTTTGCCTCACGTTAAAAACCTCGCAAAATCGGAGAAAACTGAGATGTTAATTCCGAGGTAAGTAAGGGAATTAAAAATCCTTTCCCACCGTAGAGCGTACCGGGTGAACCTTCATTGTTGAAGAATAAAATCCCGGCAAGAGTGCGGGGCATTTACAACTAGAGTAAATGAAAAAGTACGCCGAGCTACAGAGAAAATGGAATCTGTAGAACTAGAGGATAAAAAGCCTTTAGGATAACAAAACTGGAAATCATCGGCTCTAATTTCCATTGCAATCTCGCAGAGATTCACCTCAATCAAATTGACCCTTACAATTTCAAAGAACAGGAGGAAGCTTTCAGGGCAGGAGCTCTATCTGTGGCGGTACTTCTCAATCACAATTTTCTCGAACCGCGCTATCAATACAGCCGCGAATTAGACCCGATCGTCGGTGTATCATTTACTGGATTGTTCGATTTCTTCGTTCATGCTTTTGGTGTAGATTGGTTGCGCTGGTGGGCTGACGGGCGGCCGGATACTGCACGGGGAATTGCTTTTAAAAAGCGGGAAGAAGAGTATTTGAGTGGTTGGCGGGAAATCGTGCATCGGGCAGTTTGGGATTACTGCGACAAACACGGATTGAAGCGTCCGAATCGCTGCACGACTGTGCAACCATCGGGTACAAAATCGCTGCTGACAGGTGCTTCTCCCGGCTGGCATCCGCCGAAAGCGCAGCGTTTTATTCGCCGCATTACTTTCCGCAAAAATGACCCCGTAGCCCTCGCCTGCATCGACTACGGATACAACGTAATTCCATCTCAATCTGATAAAGATGAAAACGGCAATTTGCTGGACAATCCTTTTGACGAACGCTGTACGGAATGGTTGGTAGAAATCCCAATTGCTGTGAGTTGGGCTGACTTGCCCGGTGCTGATGAAATTGACATTAACAAGTTCTCGGCGGCGGCACAAATGGACTTTTATATGCAGGTGCAAAAGTTCTATGTCAGACACAATACTTCAGCGACGATCGAACTTCGCGAACATGAAATCGAAAGTTTGGGAACTCAAATTTACGAAGCAATTCGCGATGACGAAGGTTACATTTCCGCAGCACTTTTAGCCCGATTTGATGCGCTGGAAACTTTCCCCCGCTTGCCCTTTGAACCGATAGCTAAAGAAACCTACGAGAAGATGTTAAAAGATGTTTTAGCGCGTCGCGAAAGTGAGGTTTTTCACGTAGCTTTGAGGCGTTATGACATGGGTGAAATGATGGATGCGGGGCCGGCGGGCTGCGACTCTGACAAGTGCTTGATTGCCGACGATAGGGCTAGTTGATAGTTGACAGTTGATAGTTGACAGTCGATCTATTGACGCTTGACGGAGGATTTACAGCACTTTTCGTGTAAGTTAGATAATCCAGAGATTGCAGGTAGGGACACGGCAATGCCGTGTCCTTGGGGGGATTATCCGATAAGCGGGTGTACTTCATTCTGGGTGCAATCTGCTTTATATAATTCGGCGGTTGAAACCGCTTTGGGGGTGAAAATCGAATGTGCTCTCACCTTGCGATTTTCACCCCCAACTACACGCACGAAGTCCGCCTTCACGGACTAATACATATGAATGGAATTTGCACTCTTGCTAACGATACTGTTTGCGATCAACTAATTGCCTTACTCAATAGCATTGAAGTTATTTTAGACTCC
>JBOFTL010000312.1:0-4438 GCA_051652045.1 Microcoleus sp.
ATGAATGCCCGTTCGTTGAATTAGCTGACCTTACAATCCACTATCGCCGTAGTTGGCGATCGACATTACTAAAAAGTAAACCACAAAAGAAGAAAAAATTACTCCAAACATAATCGTCTAGCCTCAACGGGTAATTACAGAATTTCAAAATGAAAATGCACGTTTTCCGGTGGGGAGTTTCTTACGATACTCTTACCTCGACTGTGTGATGCATTAAAAGTTCTAATTTCCCTGAATGATTTATACATCAGTACCTCGGCATTTTTACTTAGGTGACTGACTTATAATTGTCAGTTGACTTTCAACTAGCTGCTTACTCGCTTATCTAGTTAGATGACAACTGTATATCTACTGAATTTTATGATAGTACATTATTTTAGCCAAGCACAACAAGTTTTTGAGTTTTTTTTAGTTTTTTCATAAAGATTTGGTAAAGCTTTACGAGCGAGAAACTATTGAATAATTTTTATGTATTTACGGGTAAATATTTGTAAAATTGCTGCGATCGCAGCCTCTATAAAACATTAAAACTGAGTTACCCAGATTTACTCAGGTTTACTCAGTTTTGCGCGGTTTTGCCAGAGAGAAAGACTGTTAGTTATGCAGGAGCGGTCTTTTTGCAATTAAAATCCTGTCGGTCGATCGATCTAACAGTAGATCTTAATCTTAAGTGACTTCGCCGTCACAAAAGCCTTTTATCCCCACCTCACAAAGAACAAAGGTGGGGAATTCCTGGCGGTTTAATTAAATATGGAAGTGATACAAAATGCTGCCGTCATCTTTGATTTCGCAAGCAGCATTAAAGACTTCAGCTTGTTCGTTTAAAAAACGCTGTGCCGCTTCCGGAGACATTCGCGTCTCCATCGCAAACCGCACCAAAGTGATTTCGCCGCCACCTTCTTTAATCAGTCGGTACAAAGCACTTTGGAGGCGTTCGCCTTCTTCTCGGGCAAAAGCTGATTTGTATTGCCAATTGGCTACCGAAGGAATCAAACCGCGACTGACTAAAATTGCCAACAGCAAACCAATCCCCAAAATTAGAGGTACAGTCGGATCGGATGTTGGCGTGGCAACGATTTGCGGAGTTATACCCAAGGCCAAACTGCTGACCATTTCTTTTTCGGAAGCTTGCGTGTCAGCCATTGCAAGCTGAGTTTTATTGTAAAAGTCTTGCTGAAGTTTGATTTGCTGCAACAGGCGAGCTCGCTCTCTTTCGTATTGGTCGAGCTTTTGCTGGGCTTGTTTCAGTTCTTCAGTAACTTGTGCCAAACGCTGGTTGAGCGATTGATTTACTGATTGCCAGCGATATCTGTTGATCAGGCGACTTTTTTCCACCATGCCCTTCATCAGCATATCCGCTGTCTTGACCGCTTCCTGCTGGTCGAGCGATCGATATTTTACGGCAATTTCCAAAGGTTGTTCGGGCTTGGAAACATTGACGCTGGCATTTTGTCGGACTTGCTGGGGAGATAATTTAACTGCATCTGCTACTGCTTTGACAACATTATCTGCCAGCAGAACATCTGAAGTTAGTTGCTCCCCTTGTTTGAGAATAGTCTCGCCCGTAGTCGAAAATTTGACTGGGGGTTTGTTAGAAGTGAGAGTGCCTTGAGCCACGAATCCGGGAGGTGGCGCTAGGCGATAGGCAAGGGCCCCTGAAATACCCATAATTACAGCAAAACTGCCTAAGGCAATCCACCTGTATCGATTTGCTGATGGCTTAAAACGTAAATTTCCCATTTTGATAGTCAATTCATAACTTTCGCGATGCAGGAACTATTGAAAAAGCTATTTAGCGACTGCCTTTCTTGTGAGTCAAATTGACTGCTAAAACTTTAACTTTCCCTAACTTGGTGGCAAAAGCAAAGCTTTTCAGATGTGCCGTTAACAGCGGGACTCTCAGAAAGATCGATCGCACTTGTGTTTTCCAATAGCTACAATCTCAGCTTGTGCGCTTGGGAATTACTCAGTTAAAAGGTTTGAGAAAGTCTTGACAAAAAACAGCAGCTAGGGTGCGACAGGCGCATAGAGCGGAGTTTTGTGCGGATCTAAACTGTTACCTTTTGACGTTTTGCAATCCTCCAATTATCTTAGATCGGGGCTTCTTGCGGAGCCGATAGTCCCGATGCACTGTTAACTTAACTTGTTTCATGCTACAGACTCCCGATCGAACATATAAACTGCTAATTTGACCGATCTTCTCAAACAAGACAAGGCTCGATCGTAAAATTAACCTTAAATATTCTTACGGAAAACTTGTCAAGAAAGGATTGTAGCACGCACTGACCCATGTTTAGTACGCCACAAAAAAAATATGGAGCCGATCGCGCGTGTTGCCGGCTCCACTGACCGTTGATGTGAGATGATACTTAAATGCCGATCGGCAAGATCAGACCTTCGCGGGCCATCACTGCCTTGGGGAAAGCGATTTGCACTTCTTCAGCAATGCGATCGAGAAAATCGTCACTGTGGGCGGGATCGTGATGAAAAATTACCACTCGTTTCACATTAGCTTCCTTAGCCATTCTCACCGCTTCCTGCCAAGTCGAGTGTCCCCAGCCCACCTTCGGCGACTTGGGATTGTGATATTCCTCGTCAGTGTACATGGCATCGTAAATCAACACGTCAGCATCCAAGGCTAGATTATAAATATTCTCATCAAGGCGATCGGGGAAATGTTCGGTATCCGAACAGTAAACAGCCGAACGCCCGCGCCACGTAATCCGGTATCCCATAGCAGTATTCGGGTGATTCAGCGGACCCGTTCTAATTTCAATATCATCCAGCATCATTGTCTGGCCGGCCTTGAGTTCGTAGAAATTCAAATCTGCCTGCAATCCCATCAAGGGCACCGGCGAATTCGAGTGCAAAACCCGTTCGATAAAATGCCTTTTGAGACAATCACCATCTGGCGGAATTGCGCCGTAAATATCAAAACGATTGCCGGGGATAAAAGCTGGGGCGAACAGCGGGACTCCTTGAATGTGATCCCAATGGTAGTGAGTAAAAAACATATAAGCTTGCACGGGCATTTCTTGCACCAACTGGTCGCCCAGGACTCGCAAGCCCGTGCCGCCGTCAAAAATCAGGCGTTTTCCGCCCACTCGCATTTCCAGGCAAGAGGTATTGCCGCCGTAGCGCACGGTGTCTTGTCCGGGTGTAGGAATGCTGCCCCGCACGCCCCAGAACTGCACTACAAAGTCATCTATACCTTCTATTGTTTCGGAGGGTTGAGGGCAATCTAGGGGAGTTGCCGCTACAGAGGACAAGCTAATTTCCATTTTAAAATTCAGACTTTAAGGTTTCACATTGTCCGTAATGGCGCAGCAGGTGGTCGCACAACACTAAGGCTACCATCGCTTCTACCATTGGCACGGCTCTTGGCAAAACGCAAGGGTCGTGCCTTCCTTTTGCTGCCAGCAGGGTTTGTTCGCCCTCTCGGGTAACAGTGCGCTGCTGCTGGCGAATTGTTGCAGTTGGTTTGAAGGCCGCCCGCAAAATGATGTTTTCGCCGTTAGCAATGCCACCCTGAATTCCGCCAGAACGGTTTGTCACCGTGCGGATTGCACCCTTTTCATCAGTATAGTATTCATCATTGTGTTCGCTACCCGTCAGCAGAGTCCCGGCAAAGCCCGATCCGATTTCAAAACCTTTGCTGGCGGGCAAGGACATAATTGCTTTTGCCAAATCGGCTTCGAGTTTGTCGAATACTGGCATTCCTAAACCTTTGGGTACGTTGCGGGCGACGCATTCCACGACACCGCCGATCGAATCTCCCCTATCGCGAACTGTTTCTATCAGTTCAATCATCTTTTGGGCGCATTCGGCATCCGGGCAGCGCACGATGTTGCTTTCTACTTGTTCTAGGGTAACAGTGTCTGGGTTGGCAGGACTTTCTAAGTCTTTGATGCGTTTGACATAACCAATGACTTCTACTCCTGCTGCTAGTTTCAGGATTTTTTTAGCAATTGCCCCGGCTGCTACTCTACCTATTGTCTCCCTAGCGGACGATCGACCGCCACCTTGCCAGTTGCGAATTCCGTATTTGGCGTCGTAGGTGGCGTCGGCATGGGACGGGCGGTAGGTGGTTGCCATTTCTCCGTAATCTTGGGGGCGAGTGTCTTGATTGCGAACTAAAATCGCGATCGGCGTTCCTAAGGTTTTACCTTCAAACACTCCCGACAGAATTTCGCAAGTATCTGCTTCTTTACGGGGAGTAGTTATTTTACTTTGGCCGGGGCGGCGGCGATCGAGTTCGGCTTGAATTTCCGATGCGTCCAAAGGCAAGCGAGGCGGGCAACCGTCTATTACTACTCCCACGCCGCCACCGTGGGATTCGCCCCATGTCGATATCCGAAATAAATGCCCGAATGTGTTCCCCATTATGCTTGCTTTCCGTTACCCGATAATCTTTACCTTAACTGGAGTGTGGATTTTT
>JBOFTL010000313.1:0-8667 GCA_051652045.1 Microcoleus sp.
ACCTGCGCGCCTATGACTTCGTATCACAAGAATTGCGCGCAGCAGAAGACCCCGAGTTTGAAACGTTCTATACTAAGAACATTCTGCTTAACGAAGGCATTCGCGCTTGGATGGCTCCTGTAGACCAACCGCACGAAAATTTCGTCTTCCCTGAAGAAGTTCTGCCTCGCGGTAACGCACTGTAATAATTCAGGACTTGGATTTCAGATTAATCTGACGATCTCAAATCCGAGCATCAAAAATCCTTGCATTAAAAATTCCAAATTGATGGAGGTTCTACCGCGTGGTAACGATATCTAACTCCTACGTCAGCGGTCGCGACCAAGAATCCTCCGGGTTCGCCTGGTGGTCTGGCAACGCTCGCTTGATCAATCTCTCCGGCAAACTGCTGGGCGCGCACGTCGCTCACGCTGGTTTGATCGTATTCTGGGCTGGAGCAATGACTTTGTTTGAAGTCGCTCACTTTATCCCAGAAAAGCCCATGTACGAACAGGGCTTAATCTTGATGCCCCACGTCGCTACCTTGGGTTGGGGCGTCGGCCCCGGCGGTGAAGTCACCGACATCTTCCCCTTCTTTGTTGTCGGCGTTCTCCACTTAATTTCCTCTGCGGTTCTCGGTCTTGGCGGCATCTATCACGCCGTCCGCGGTCCAGAAACCCTCGAAGAATACTCTTCTTTCTTCGGGTACGACTGGAAAGACAAGAACCAAATGACCAACATCATCGGCTACCACCTGATTTTATTGGGTGGCGGTTGCTTGCTGCTGGTTGCTAAAGCCATGTTCTTCGGCGGTGTCTACGACACTTGGGCTCCTGGCGGTGGCGACGTGCGCATTATCACGAACCCCACCTTGAACCCCGCTGTCATCTTCGGCTATTTAACTCGCTCTCCTTTCGGCGGCGAAGGCTGGATTGTCAGCGTCAACAACATGGAAGACATCATCGGCGGTCACATCTGGCTGGGCCTGATTTGCATCTCTGGTGGTGTGTGGCACATTTTGACCAAGCCTTTCGGCTGGGCTCGCCGCGCCTTCATCTGGTCTGGCGAAGCTTACCTGTCCTACAGCTTGGGCGCTTTGTCCATGATGGGCTTCATCGCCTGCTGCTTTGTTTGGTTCAACAATACTGCTTACCCCAGCGAATTCTACGGTCCTACAGGTCCGGAAGCTTCTCAAGCGCAAGCTTTGACCTTCTTGATCCGCGACCAACGCTTGGGTGCTAACGTCGGTTCCGCACAAGGCCCGACCGGTCTGGGTAAATACCTGATGCGCTCTCCTACTGGCGAAATCATCTTCGGTGGTGAAACAATGCGCTTCTGGGATTTCCAAGGTCCTTGGTTGGAGCCGCTGCGCGGTACTAACGGTTTGGACTTGAACAAAATCAAGAATGACATTCAGCCTTGGCAAGCACGTCGTGCTGCTGAGTACATGACTCACGCTCCTCTGGGTTCTTTGAACTCTGTGGGCGGTGTGGCGACTGAAGTTAACTCGTTTAACTACGTGTCTCCACGTTCTTGGTTGGCCTGTTTCCACTTCGTGATGGGCTTCTTCTTCTTGGTGGGTCACTTGTGGCACGCGGGTCGCGCTCGCGCTGCTGTGGCTGGCTTTGAGAAGGGTATCGATCGCGAAAGCGAACCAGTGCTGTCTATGCCTAACCTCGACTAATCGATAGAATTTACTTTTGATTCGATCGATAGTTAAAAAAAGCTCCTGCCCAACAGCAGGGGCTTTTTTGATAATCGCTGATTTATTCGGGACAACTACCGAATACTGTATCGTAATTATTCGATCGCCCCTTCAATCTTCTCATCTGTCAAGTCGTACAAATCGCGCAATTTCTGCAACTTATCCGCATCCGGCTGCCAAAAACCTCGCCCGTTAGCCTCCAACATTCGACCCACAATATTCCGAAAAGCTTCAGGATTTGCCTCCCGCAACTGTCGCGCCATTTCCCCATCCAACGCATAAGCATCCGCCGCTTGTTCGTAAACCCAACTATCAGTAAAATCAGCAGTTCCGCCCCAACCGATTAATGCCGTCATCCGCTGCGAAATTTCATAAGCCCCGCCCGAACCTTGATTTACCATCGCCTTCGCCCACTTAGGATTTAGCAGCTTAGTGCGGTATTCCAAACGCAGCAAATCATCTAAATTGCGTGGAGTTGTATCTTTAGAAAAACTTTCCACAAAACTGGTATTGACTTTTTTTCCCCGCTGCTGTTCCGCTGCTTTTTTCAAACCGCCAGTATTGGCATAATACTCTTGAATATCAGTCAAGCCGTATTCAACAGAATCAATTTCTTGTACGATGCGATCGCACCCTTTTAACAACTGCGTTAAAACCTCGGGCCTCGCTTCTCCTTTATCCTTTCTGCCGTAACTGAAAACATTGCGATTTTCCCAAGTTTTACCCAACTCATCCCCCGAATCCCAACTGCCATCAACTACTCTGTCGTTAACCAAAGAACCGAAATCGCCTGCCGGATTGGAAAACAATCTAGCAGCACAATTTTTCACACCTTGTGACTGCAAAATCGAAGCGTGCTTGCGAATAAAATTCTCCGATTCCGGTTCATCAATCTCCGCTGCCCGCGCGAACAAATCGTCTAACAATTCAATAATATTTACAAAACTATCGCGGAAAATTCCTGACAGATTTCCCAACACATCAATTCGGGGATGGCCGACATCAGCTAACGGTTTTAACTCATAACGAACGATCCGTCCAGTACCTTCTTTAACAGGTTCTGCCCCCACCAATTCTAACAAAATGCCGATCGATTCGCCCCGAGTCTTAATCGCATCCAAACCCCACAACATCACCGCCACAGTTTCAGGATATTTACCCTGTTCCTCAAGGTGTTTCTGAATAATTTTTCGCGCAATTTCCCGCCCCCTTTCAAAAGCAGCCGGAGAAGGCATCCGATAAGGATCTAAAGCATGAATATTCCTGCCAGTAGGCAACACTCCAGCCCCATCCCGCAGCAAATCTCCACCCGGTGCGGGCAAAATATATTCCCCATTCAAACCCCGCAACAGATTGGTCATCTCATCCCCAGTTTGCAACAACAAATCTCGAACTACCAACCCCTCCTCAAATACTCCATCAAACCCCTCGATTTCTTCCTCTCTGCGCCCTCTGCTCCCCTGCGGTTCATTTTCCTCAAAAACTATTTTCCGCACCTTTTTTCCCGACAACCTTTCGCCAAAACAAGCCTCAAGATAAGCCAGCATTTCATCAGCATTGGGCGGTTCGCCGAGGACGTGCAAACCAGCAGAAAACAAGCGAGATTCCACAACTTGCAAATACTCGTACAGCTTCACCAAATAGCGGTTAAAAGCATCATTGCTAAACATTAGTACAGTCTCAAAACTAAAAGCTATCCCCAATTTACGAGCATCCTCAAACGGACAATCGGCTTCCAAACCGCTATCTAAAATCTTTTGACAAATCGCTTCTTTCAGCAAATAATTCTTTTCAGGATCTTCTCGATATTCTGCAATTAAATCGCGCAAAGCTATCAATTCCTTGTACAAGCCAGCGCGACCGTAAGGCGGCACGTTGTGAGAAATTAAAACACCGTAACCGCGCCTTTTTGCTAGCATCGACTCCGACGGATTGTTAGCGGCATAAATATAAAGATTCGGCAAATTTCCCAACAAAATATCCGACCAAGAATAGCCAGTATTTCCCAATGGCGAACCGGGCAACCATTCCACAGTACCGTGCATTCCGAAATGCACGACAGCATCAGCTTGAAAATCATTTTGCAGCCATTTGTAAAAAGCAGCATACTGAGGGTGAGGAGTCAAATCTCGATCGAACATCAAGCGCATCGGATCGCCAGCAATTCCCAGCGGCGGCTGCAAACCGATCCAAACATTTCCCGATCGAACTCCACCAATTATAAACTCATCGCCATCAGTTTTAATCCCAGTCCCCGTTAAAGATTTCCACTGTTTCTCAATCCGACTTGTCAATAAATATCCCAGCCACTTCTCCAAAGTTCTAACATTAACAGTATTGCGATCGTTTCCTGTCGCATCACCTGTATCTGCCGTTGCTTCATCCGCCTCCTTCACCCTGCGAATCAACTCCTCACCACCAGCCGGAATTTCACCAACTTCATAACCCGCAGCTTTCATTTCCCGCAACAAATTTAGCAGCGATTTCGGTACATTTAACAAAGCAGCAGTACCGGCGGCCCCGTAACCTGGAGGAAACCCGTATAAAATAATTGCAACTTTGCGTTTTGATGGCGGAGTTTGGCGCAGTTTTACCCAATTTTTAATTCTACTTGTGAGGCGTTTCGCGCGATCGGGAACTAAATAAATATCTTCACCAACCAAACCGCCGAGAGGTACGGGGTCGATCGCGCCATCTAACTCGGGTAAAGCATACAATACCACACTTTGCAAACCTCCAATGCCCTGATGAGTCCAAGAATGGATATCTTGAATTAGCAAAGGTGCCGAAACAAAATAAGGTACATTTTTAGCAGCTAAAATTCGCTTGGCTACTTCTATTTGTCTGCCGCCTTCCATCGAACCAGCGGGCCCGCCTACTAAGGGAAAACCGATTGTAGAAACGATCGCATCAACTTCTACAGCCTCTGGAGACAGCGAAGGAGTTTCAATATTTCCTGCTTTTTTCTGCGCGGTTTCAGCAGCAGTTGTCATCCAATCCCGCACCGCTACATGGCCTTCTACGCCATTGATAAAAATCGGTACGGGGATAATTCCTGCAGCTTCAAAATAGCGAATTAATTGAGGAATGTAAGGTTGTTTCGTGATGACGTGTTTGCGATAAAGCAAGACTCCGACAACTGGAGATTTTGCTTCCTGGGATTTTTGAGATCGATCGATCTCAAGTTTTGGGGTGCGGTTCAAATACCAATTTAAATATTGCCGGGGTGATGTAAAATAACCGTCACGATCGGGATGCAACAAACCCATATTGGGAGTTTCTACGGGTGGCGGAATTTCCCCCACTTTTAAGCCTAAATACTTTTCGGCGATCGTCCAAAACATCGAGACAACATTATCGGCACCGCCCGCATTCCAATAACCGTAAATTATCAGCCAGTTGCGCAAATCTTGAACTTTTTGCACCGGGATGTATTTCAATAATTTCGGCCCAACTTTCAAAAAACTGATGTAGCCGGCTAATTTATCTTCTTCTCGCCCGTTGCTGAATTTATCCAGAATAAATTTCACCGGTTTCGGCATACCTTTCGGCTTGTCGCCAATTTTAAAAGCGCCGATTTGAGTGAGACTCATCAATTCCAAAGCCGACTCAAAAACTAATCGAACGGGAATATTTTGCACTCTTTCCCGCAGCCAGATTACCGCATCGTAATCAAACAGCAAACTGCCAAAAAAAACATCAGCATTCGAGAGGGCGGCGGCTACAGCATCGGGTTCATCTGTTAGGGCGCGATCGCTAAAAACTCGCACTTCTAATCCCTGACAGCCGGAAACAGCCGACTCGGCTGCTTTGCGATACAAATCGGCGTTGAAAGATTCAAACCCTGCGATTAAAACAATTCGTTTCACAGCCCGACCTCGAAATGTTAATTTATTATAGCAAACCCAATGTTTGAATTTTGTTCGTAGTTGCGCTTTAGCGCCGCAAAAATTGGTACCTCAACCGGAGAAAGCGGCGTTAAAACGCAACTACAAACTTGTGGCGTTAAAACGCAACTACAAACTTGCGGCGCTGAAGCGCAACTACAAACTTGTGGCGTTAAAACGCAACTACAAACCTATAGCAAATCTAAAATCGAAAATGGATAGAGTTAATCCCGCAATTATTATTTTAGGTCAAAACAGTCTGCCGATCGCCCGCAAAATCTCGGCAATTTTTCCAGGTTCTCAAATTTACGGATCGAGCGATCGCACTTCCGGTGCTGACATCAATTTTACCAACTTCGGCGAAACTTTGCGGGAATTGTTCGCAACAGAAACACCGATAATTGCGATGTGTGCCGCCGGAATTATCATCCGCACTCTCGCCCCCATCCTCTCAGATAAGCGTGCCGAACCTCCTGTTTTAGCAGTAGCAGAAAATGGCAGCAGTGTCGTACCTCTGTTAGGCGGTTTGCACGGAGTTAATGACTTAGCCAGAAAGATAGCGGCAGCCCTCGAAGTGCAACCCGCAATTACTACCACCGGAGATATCCGCTTTCGCACCGCACTGCTGAGTCCTCCCCCAGGCTATTATTTAGCCAATCCAGACGATGCCAAAACTTTTATTTCAAATTTGCTCGCAGGCGAGAAAGTAAGGCTAGAAGGCACAGCTAGCTGGCTTTCAGAGAGTAATTTGCCGTTAGCGCAGCCCTCGGAGAGGATCGACCCTGAAGCCAAATTAACCATCCGCGTCACCGAACAAGCAATTTTACCAACACCAGATTGTTTGGTTTACCATCCAAAAATTGCCACATTTGCACTGACGCAACTATCGCCGATCGAGCCTGAAATTGCAGTTTCCTACGTGCAACAAATCTTAGAAAATGCAGATTTAGCAGCAGGTGCAGTTGCCGGATTTTTTGCCTTAAAAAATGACATGGGACATCCAGTAATTGAGGCGATCGGTAAATATTTCCAGGTTCCAGTTCGTTTTTTAAATCTTCCCGAACTTGTGGAATTTGACTCTGTTAAATTAATACAATATAATTCCAGCTTTGATGTCACAGCCGCCCAAATAGCCCTGACAGCAGCAGGTGCAAACAGTGGATTAATCGGGTACGATCGCACTGACGGATTCAGTTGCGCGATCGCACTTGCAGCCGAACCCCTTGATGCAAGTGCGATCGGAATTCCGCGCGGCAAACTCGCGATCGTCGGTACGGGCCCCGGAGGCGCGCATTGGATGTCGCCGGAAGTTAAAGAAATCCTGCGGGAAGCCACAGATTGGGTGGGTTACAAGTTTTATTTAGACTTAGCTGGAAGCTTGCGGGAAGGACAGCAAAGGCACGATTCCGACAACAGAGAAGAGCTCGATCGCGCGCGTTTTGCCTTAGATTTAGCAGCATCGGGAAAATACGTCGCCGTCGTTTCTTCGGGAGATCCGGGAATTTTTGCGATGGCGGCGGCGGTGTTTGAAGTGATAGATTCCGATCGCCGAGTTGATTGGCAGGGAATCGAGATTTATGTAGCACCGGGTATTTCTGCCATGCAGGCGGCCGCTGCTGCTGCGGGAGCACCCCTCGGACACGATTTTTGCGTAATTTCGCTTTCCGACATCCTCAAGCCTTGGGAGGTCATAGAACGGCGGATTTTGGCGGCCGCGATCGCAGATTTCGCGATCGCATTTTACAATCCGGCATCAACACAAAGGCAGTGGCAATTAACAAGGGCGATCGAAATTTTATTGCAGCATCGCGATGCCGAAACACCAGTCATTCTCGGGCGCAATCTCGGGCGGCCCGGCGCATCCGTTCGCGTTTGCAAACTCGGCGAATTTCAAGCAGCAGATGCGGATATGAGAACAGTGGTAATTATCGGTTCGAGTCAGACTCAAATTCTGCCTCGCGTTGATGGAAAAGATTGGGTTTACACGCCGCGACGGTACGAAAAATAGCGATCGAGAGAAACAAGTCAAGCTTTGCTTTGGTTGCGATTAAAATTTGTTTGTGATTTCATTCGATCGGCTACAATGTATTCAAAAAGTAAAAACGGAGTGGAATTTGCCATGACTAGCCAGCCGCGTATTCCCGAACCCGAGACAGCCAAAAGATTATTGGCTAATTTGCGTCGCAGCCGTTTCGCGATCGAAGCAGCGACTCTGGAATTAGAAAACATTACGATGCAGTTAGAAAATGATAGTAGGACAAGGCGTTTAGTGCGCTTGAGAAAGGCAATTCAGGATACCGAGGCTGGAAGTTTTTCAGTTAAATATATAAGAAATTAATGAGTACCGAACAAATCGACAAAATAGAAGCATAAATCTCTGCTTGGTATTATACCAAATCCGGGTTTCTTACCCCTGTTATTTTCTTAGTCCGCGCAGGCGGACTTTGTTCGTGTAGAAGCGGTTTTAACCGCCAAGTGATAACCGCGCGAGAATAACAGCTAGAGATCGGAAATTTTGGATAAATTGCGATTAGCCTCGATCGTAACGAAAAGCGATTTATGCTATTACTTATCTGGCTTTTTTCACCAGGAATAAGTCTCGATCGAGCTACTCCCAATAATTTTTCCAATCATCCCAAAAAGCTTGCTGCAATCGCTGCATATAAGCATGAGTTTTAACTTTCACCATCCACAGATTGTCGGCACTACCTCCCTTGCATACAACACCTTCAACCACACCGTATTTCCCCTCACGAACGGCATCAATAAACTTCCCAGTTAGTTGACCCCGATAAACAACTCGCGCAATATTTAACTCCCCAAAATCGCGAATAAATTGTTCGGGAACAACAATTCCGCGATCGGTTTGCACGTCAAAAAGAATCAATTGCTTGCGATCGTCTTTCTCGTGCATTCCCGCAAACGAACTCTCGCCAAAAAACTCTGAAAACACAGTAATTTCATCGCAGCGATAACTTTGATTTGCTCTAAATATAGCATCTAATTGACTGGCAAAATCCCGTCTAAATATTTCCGGCGATTCCTCCAAACCTGGATGTGCTGCATTAAATTCTGCAATCCCAATATCGTCAAAAT
>JBOFTL010000314.1:0-7920 GCA_051652045.1 Microcoleus sp.
ATTAGACGGTTTTATTATCTGTGTAACTCTTTCCAAGTAGTTAAAAAACTCTTTCAATTTTTCTTTAAGTTTAAACTTTTCAATCCTCCTAACTTAAAAAAATATGATGCCTTTGCACAACTGATTTAGACTCGCTATAGTGTGGGGATTCCCGTCTGTTTAGCTAAAATCTAAAATCTTAGATCCCTTGTACCCACGAGCGAATTAAGTCGTTTACCTGTTCCGGTACTTCGTCGTGGGGACAGTGACCGGCTTGAATAAAGTGTTCTGTTAATTGCGGATAGTGTTGGCGAAATTTGGCACTCCTATCTGTCGAATTCATCCAAGGATCGCCTGTTCCCCACAACATCAAAAGCGGACAAGTTAATCGATCCAAGAGTACGTCTATTTTTTCGCCTTGGGGCGTTCTAAAGACTGATGCAAATACTTTAACAGCACCCCGATCGCACGAAGGACGGTAGATTTCTTCTACTAATCGATCTGTAACGGCGCTTCGATCCAAATAAACTTTTTCCAGGGTTTTCCGAATTACCGATCGCTGGCGCACGTACTGAAACAGTAAAAAACTCGCCCAATCTTGCTGAAATAAGGTTTTAACTGCGACCGACAAAGCTTTTTGCATTGGTGGGGCTTCCGGTGCGGGCTGGGGCTCGCTGAAGGGGCCGGCACTGTTGATTAATATCAGTCCCGCAGCGCATTCGGGGCGTTGGGCGGCGGCGTACAGGGCTGCATAACCTCCGAGAGAGTTGCCTGCTAATACGGCGGGCCGACCGATCGCGCTGTTGATAAAGTCGTGCAGTTGGTCGCGCCACAGGTCGCCACTGTATTGTAATTCGGGTTTGGCCGATCGCCCGAATCCTAAAAGGTCGATCGCCCACACTTCAAAGTCTTGGCTCAGACCGCTAATATTTTTGCGCCAGTGATCTGTGGATGCTCCAAAACCGTGAATTAACAGTAGCGGAGGGCGTTTGCGATTGTCGCCCGATCGCACGTAGTAGATTGAGTGTCCCCGCCACTGCCAGTATGTTCCTGGTATGGGGGCTGTGGTGATGGCTGGGGTTATTTGCATGATGTAAAGAAATAAATAGTTCTATTACTTATTGTATCGTGAAATTTACTGCTAGAGGGTCGATCGCCAGCGCTACGCCAACAGCAGCAGCGGCTCGATCTGGACGGCCGAGCGCTGCGAGTGCTGAAACTTAAGCAAAATAAAATAAGTTTTGTAACGATTATTAAAAAAACACGGCATTTAGTCCGGCGATCGCACCTCCAATGCGCGCTCTAGGAAAGGTTGGCAGTTTCAGGCGCAATACACCAGAGGATGATAGTTGTAGTGGTCACAGGCGCAGGGCATTACTAGACCCAAACGGCTAAATTGATGGCAGCACCTCGGGGAGCAACTTATTTATATCCAGCTACTACAATTTAGGGGGTGGGATCGTTAATTAATGGTTCGATCGAAAGTTCGCCCGGTGCAGTCGAAAACCAATCGGACGCCAGAGCAAACATCAAAAATCTGGATGCAAGAGAGATTTTTAAGTACAATTGCTGAGAAACGCGGGCAATGGATCTGAGAAGCGCAGAATATTTTGTGATGTTATTTTGTTTTGTTAAGTGCTGTTATGATCTACAATAGAGAAAGAGCAGCAGCGCTCGAAGAATTAGCATTTTTAATATTATTCGTCTGCAAAAGGGAGTCAACAATGCAGGGTGCGAACACGATCTACCTGAAAGTTAGGGAGTTTTCTGAGTGATTGCTATTTCACCCCGTCCGACAGGACGCAATTGGATTACGATTAGCTTCGCTTCTACCCTATACCTTTGTCCGATTTTGGATCTGCTTCTAGCAGAAGTTCCGCCTCAATGGGAAGCGGAACTGCGGTTGGGACTTCAAGAAGCTTTGGTAAATGCGGCTAAGCATGGAAATAAATTAGACCCCAGCAAAACAGTTGGAGTCCGCTTCTCGATCGTACAAAACCAATATTGGTGGGTGATATCCGACGAAGGTTCGGGTTTTAAAGCCCCTTGCAGTTGCAATATTCAAGAAGAACTTGATTGTGGGGAAATTCATACCCCAGATGACTCGATCCTCCCCCACGTAGAAAATGAATGCGGTAGGGGGTTGTTTATTTTATACCAGATTTTCGATCGGGTGGAGTGGAACGATCGAGGCACGGAGTTAAGGCTGTGCAAAGAACTTTCCGGCCGCTATCGGTTGCCGAGATTGCTTTAAATAGTTGAGAGTTGAGAGGGGATTGGGGCAAGTATGAGTTGAGAGTTTCAGGGGGCGCTTGTCGCCCCCTAAACTTTACAGGCATTTTACAGGCAAATGTTTGCGCGCGATCGAGCCGCCTCAAAAATTTCGGCCCAGTCACGAATCAATACTAGGCTTAAGACCATTTTGGAACGACACCTGCCTTCCAACAATCTTCGGCTGCTGGGAGTAGGTCTGTACACATATCCTTCCAAAACTTATCATTGGGTTCCGTACCCTGGTTCCACATACTGTCTAGATCTTCAAGTAGGTTAGCAAAACACGACTGAAGCTTTTTCAAAGCATCCTCCTGCTCCTTGTTGGACGCTCCATCAGTAGCTTTATAGACCTCGGGAAACTTGCGATTGAGAATACTCTCTTGATTCTTGCTCTCCTGATGTCGATTCTTAATCTCCAGAAGTCGTTCATAGTGAGAGTGTTCATTTAAAGAACCACTATCGTCAGTATCCTTCAAACGGTAGTGTGGAGGTACAGCATATCTCCCCTCACCGGTTGTTGTGCCCTCGCCCTGTAAGCTGATCGTCATGACAGCGTCGTGTACGTCCCCAGGCACCTCGATTATCTGTTTGAATGGCTCTTCTGTCCACAAAGCCTGCTGATTGTTAGTCTTCCAAGAAAACTGTTTTTCGCCAACAAAGTTGATTCCTGTGACTAATGCGTCGTACATATCGCCAATGCTCTCGTAAGGATACTGTGGAGTCGTGTGATGCCTCATATTCCACTTCTCCTCCAAAGTATCTTCGACACGCTTAATAATTGCCCGCACCCCAGGCTCTGGATGACGCTCCTCCTCTAAACCGCTAGGAGTCTCAATGTCGAGCATTAAGTCCAGGGTTGTTTCATTCAGGGCATCCAACTTTACATTGATCAGCTTATAATGCCCAGTGGTTGGATTGTGAGGATCTAAGTATTCAATGGGAGTACCGTACTTCGGTGCGGTGAATATCGGCTGAGTGTCAAGTGCTAGGCACAGATTAGCTGCCAGTTGCAGGTGGAGCATCTCCTCAACGCAGATACTCAAAATAGAGCGGTAGTCAGGATGTGTTTTATCCTTGATAGAGGTGAGTACAGTGAGATAGAAGGGCAGGGTGTACAGCTCCACCATCACGGCTGTCTTGGCATGCTTCTGTACGAGTTCCTTAGTCCATGTCTTCGGGTTTGTTGTCATAATTCTCCTCTCTCATTTCAGACCGAAAAGACCTATTATTAACGGTTCCACTTAAAGCCTGTTTGAAAAATTGATATCTGTGGATAGAATTCAATGGAAATAATAATCTAATGTTGTAATGGTAATTACGATCTTTACAAAAAAATACATTTCCTATATTCACCGACGCTGTTAGATAGACATGGAGCTTCTAATTTGGTCGAACAGCAACAAGTGTTATAGCATTTTCATAAAGTAATATAACGATCGCAAATGAATCGTAAATTTTTAACCCCACCCTAGCCCTCTCCGAGTTCGCGGGGAGGGAGCAAGAAATTCACAAATGATTTGCGATCGCTACAGTACAAATACGATGTACCGAATCAAGCTCGATCGCTCAAAAATATCTACTAACTGTAGCGCGATTTTATGAAATTGGTATTACCTGCTGCAACTCAAAAAACCTGGGTTTTTATGGAAAAACCAGGTTTCCGATCGATCGTTGCTAGCATCGCACGGCAACTATTTTTTGCCGTGACTTTCGCAGGGAGGGGCAGATATCGATCGATCGAG
Organism: Microcoleus sp.; assembly: GCA_051652045.1. GTDB lineage: Bacteria > Cyanobacteriota > Cyanobacteriia > Cyanobacteriales > Microcoleaceae > Microcoleus. Next base: position 3,996 of record JBOFTL010000314.1, read on the forward strand.
CCATCCTGCTGCTTGGTTTAAGCGCGGGAGAGCTTCTTCTGGCTGATTTTTGACTAAAAAGATCAAAGCGGCGGCAACTTGCTCGCAAGCCCGCGCGGAACGATTAGCTTTGAGGCGGTGCCAATCTTTTTCCGAAATGGCGAGGCGCGCAGCGAGAGCTTGGGCGAGTTCTAGCGTGCTAAGCTCGTTGAGATTGACAGTTTGGGTTGTTGGTGCGGTTTCAAGCATAGGTGGCAATTATTAAGTGGCAATTGTAGCGATTTGCTGTTGTTCGATTAACAAAATATACTGCACATAATAACAACAACTAAGTTACCAATCGGTTTTTTTTAATCATTGTCAGGTTTGCAGATCGAAATGCCTCAACAACCGTCAGAGTTAAATCAGGGAGACACCCCGAGAGAAGATGACAGCGAGTTTGCGACTGCGATCGCAGCAGCGGAACGATCGCTCGCCGCTCTCAAAGAACGCTACACTCAAATTCAGGTCGATCGACAGCGTCAAGCCGAGCTCGGCCACCGACGCGAAGTAATCCGCCAGTCTGGGCGTCAAAATCCTCTACCGCAACTTAAAAAAGAATTGCAGGAAATTGAACGAGAATTGGAGTCGATCGAGTTGAATTTAGAAAGCAGTCTGTTTTCTTGGGGAAGCCTCAAACAACCTTTTTGGCAAGCAGTTCGTTTTGGGGGACTCGGCATTTTAATCGGTTGGCTTTTGAAATCCTATGCAGGTTGAAGTATCTTGGAAGTTAGAAATTCTGGCGATCGAACCAGAGAAAGACCAAAGCAAGAGCCAAAAGATAGAAATGGTGCAAAATATTAAATAAACAGGAGTGGATGAAATGATCGAGCAACGAATCGCTACAATTTTACGCGCTGGCGAACCTGATGAAATTGTCACCGTTCGAGGATGGGTTCGTACCAAACGCGAATTAAAAGAATTTGCATTTGTCGAAGTTAACGACGGTTCGGCGATGGCTAATTTACAAGTAGTAATCAACTCCGATGTGCCGGAATTTGAGAATGTATTAAAACAATTGAATACAGGTGCATCTGTAGAAGTTTCGGGAGTGCTGGTAGCGTCTCCAGCGAAAGGACAGCGGATTGAATTAAAAGCATCAGAAGTTCGAGTTTATGGTGATGCCGATCCGCAAACTTATCCGCTACAAAAAAAACGTCATTCCTTTGAATTTTTGCGTACCATAGCCCACCTGCGCCCGCGCACCAATACTCACGGTGCCGTGTTTCGAGTGCGCAATGCTTGCGCGGTGGCGGTACATCAATTTTTTCAAGAACGCGGTTTTTTGTGGGCTCATACTCCAATTATTGCAGCTAGCGATTGCGAAGGTGCAGGAGAAATGTTCGCCGTTACTAACTTCGATTTAAAGAACGTGCCGCGCACTGATTCTCAGGAAGTTGATTATGCTAAAGACTTTTTTGGCAAGCGCGCTTATTTAACAGTTAGCGGCCAGTTAGAAGCGGAAGTAATGGCGATGGCTTTCGGTAATGTTTACACTTTCGGCCCGACTTTTCGAGCGGAAAATTCTAATACTTCCCGACATTTAGCTGAATTTTGGATGATCGAACCGGAGATGGCTTTCTGCGATTTACAGGGAGACATGGATTTGGCTGAGGCGTTTTTAAAGTACATTTTTAAATACGTGCTAGACCACTGCCAAGAAGATATGAACTTTTTCAACGAGCGGATAGATAAGACGGTTTTGGCTACTGCGGAAAATATCATTAACAATCAATTCGAGCGGATTACTTATACAGAAGCGATCGCCCTGTTAGAGAAGGCTGACAAAAAGTTTGAATTTCCGGTAAGTTGGGGTTTGGATTTGCAGTCGGAACACGAGCGCTATTTGGCTGAAGAGTTGTTTAAAAAGCCGACAATTGTTACCGATTATCCCGTTGAAATTAAAGCATTTTATATGCGTTTGAATGATGACGGTAAAACCGTCAGAGCAATGGATGTTTTAGCTCCGAATATTGGGGAAATCATCGGCGGTTCGCAACGGGAAGAAAGGCTCGATGTTTTGGAGCGACGCATGGAAGCACAGGGGATGAATAAAGAGGAATTGTGGTGGTATTTGGATTTGCGGCGCTACGGTACTGTACCTCATGCTGGATTTGGTTTAGGGTTTGAGAGGCTAGTGCAATTTATGACGGGAATGGCGAATATTCGGGATGTGATTCCGTTTCCGAGGACGCCTTTGAGCATTGATTTTTAGTTGCTTTAACTTGTCAAATAAACTATGGAAGAAACCGGGTTTTTCTTGATGATGTTCGCTGCGGTGAAAGATGCTTGAAACAACCCGGTTTCTGGGGTTTGAGTGTTGTTTGAGTGTCGAAGTATTGGAGAAACCGGGTTTTTCTTGATGGTATTTGCTGCGGTGAAAGATGCTCGAAACAACCCAGTTTCTGGGGGTTGAGTATTGTTTAAGTGTCAAAGTCTTAAAGAAACCGAATTTTTCTTGAAGATATTTGCTGCAACGCAAGATGCTCGAAACAACCCGGTTTCTGGGGGTTGAGAGTTATTTAAGTGTCAAAGTCTTAAAGAACCGGATTTTTCTTAAAGATTTATCTAACTGTAATTAGATAGTGTCCGAGTAAGCTGTGGCGTTCGTAGGTAAGGAAATAGAAATGTAATAATTTTGGATCGCTCAAATCGCGATGTATCACTACACCATCAATCGCCGTTTCATGATGATTTATCCATTTATTTTGAGAGTCAATTAAAACACTAAAATAAGGACTTTGAAAAGGAGGAGCTGCTTTTAAATCTTCATAACTTTGAAAAAAAGGCGGTATGCCAATTCCCATAGGCATATACAACCCTTTAGAATAGTCACTTACTGCAAGCTGGGGGATTTTATCTAGATCTAACCCGCTCACAATATATCTGTTTTTTTGATTGGTTTTTTCATCATGAAATATTAGTTCTATTTCTTGCAAGGTTCGATCGGATGCTGGAGATTGTACATTTCTCAAAACAGCTTTCTCAAACTTGGCGATTCTCCAAAACTCATTGCTCCACGGTTTCTTTACATCATATCGACCGGGAGGTACAAAAGATGCAAATTTAGCTGCTGAATTTTGTAAATCTTTCCAGGTTAAAAGATTATCACCGAAAACCAATTTAAATTTTCTCTTTTGCTCTCCAGATGCGATAAATTTCTCATCTGCTAGAAACTGAGCCGGAACTTCTGCTTCTGATTTAACTTGTCTTAACGCTGGCAAATCTATAGGAGTCCCCGCCGGATTTTGCCAGTGCTCTAGTCGATACCAATTTTCCCAGTAAGAAACTCGATTGTTATTCTCAAATAAGTTTTTGTAGTGTCCCTTTGGGAAAGTAAACCAACCTTGGTAATAAAGTTTTTTAGCGTCACCTTCTTTCACAAACAGTAAGACCTCCCACAGGCCGGCATTTAAGCAATTATTTGCTAGATCGACAGAGACTAAATTATCTTTTTCAAATCCGTTGCCGCCCGACACTTCAATGTCGCTTGATGCTGGCTTAAAACTTACTTGTTGTCTGTTCCATTCTCGATCGACCGTAGCGATGGTTTCTAAATTTTTATTTTGTTTTACCCAATCTGGAGTCTTGGGAACAAATAAACTCACATCAACATTTTTAAATACTATTTTAGCTGTATGCGGGTTGGTAGGCTCCAGTATGAAATCAAAATGAGTTGCATCTTTCTTAACCAGGGTGAGTCTCCGGTTCGCATATTGTCTGTAATGGCTGCTGATGTCGGCGGGATTTTCTGGGTATTCACTCTTTGAAAATTCCTTTAATGGAAGATTCATGCGATCGGATATGTTGTATTTTGAGAGAAATAAAATGCAACCAATAGTTAATATGGATAATATGCCAGCTATCCCAAGTAAAAAAATCCATTTGGGGAATTGGTTCTGAGGGT
>JBOFTL010000315.1:0-6529 GCA_051652045.1 Microcoleus sp.
GCTGTAGTAGATGGGCTCGATCGGGCTTTGACACCGCCCTTTGGTACCGGCAGCCGTTTTGTCTGGCTGGCAGGTACCACTGTCACCCAGCAGTGTCCTGCCGAACTGTTGGCTCAATTGGAACGGACGCTGCCGGTGATGCCTCCCACTACCGTACTGCTGCTGACTGCAACCAAGAAACCGGACAGCCGGCTCAAGTCTACTAAGTTGCTGGAAAAATTCCAAGTTCAAGTACGGGAATTTTCTCCGATTCCGCCTTGGAACGAACAAGCTTTAGTTCAGCGGGTGCGTCAAGTTGCCGGCGAGATGGGAGTCAAATTGACCCCGACGGCGATCGAAGTTTTGGCCGAGGGGGCGGGCAGCAATACCCGACTGCTGTACGGCGAATTGGAAAAATTGCTGTTGTTTGCGGGCAATCGCAGCCAGCCCCTCAAGCCGGAGGAAGTAGAAGCCCTTTCTAGCTGTCAGGCTCAGAATGCTTTCAAGCTAGCCGATGCGATTCGATCGGGAGATATCTCTGGGGCTTTGGAGTTATTAGCTGGCTTAATTAGTAGTAACGAGTCTGGGATCGCGATTGCTGCGGTGTTGGCGAGCAAGTTTCGGATGTGGCTGTGGGTAAAATTAATGGTACAAGCGGGCGATCGGGATGACAAAATCGCACAAACCCTAGAACTCGGAAATCCCAAACGAGTATATTATTTTCGCCAAGAAGTCAAGGATGTCAGCTTAGAAAAATTGCAAAAAACTCTACCTTTACTGCTGGAGTTAGAAGCGTCTCTAAAGCGCGGTAGAGATGAAATATCGACTCTGCAAACCAAAGTTATAGAACTCTCCAGCTTGTTTCGCCGCTGACCGCCGCGCTGCTGGGGCTCCCATTAAATCACCTTATTTAATAGTAGAGTTAAAAATTGCTCCAAATAAATGCTATCGGATTAGTACGGGAGCGTGAGAACCCCTGCCTTTTTCATGAGGGGATGAAACGCGACCCGACTGGTTAAAAGGTCTGACGGGGACGGGCAACCGTCTAGTTAAGAATCCGAGAAACAGGAAGAAGAAAGCATGAAGGCGTGGTTTTTAACCCGCCGGAATGCCACCTTTGAGAATCCCCTCGACTTTTAGTCAGGGGAGTACGTCAACAAAATGTCAGAGCAAAGCTAACCTGGTAAGTGACCTCTCTATTGGTTATGCAGCCATACAGGAGACAACTCGGCAGTCCAAGCCGATCTGTTAATATTACTTTTTTTCTCGCCAACTCCTCCCAAAAGAGCGCCAGCCATGACACAACAAAACCTGCGGGAACTTCTCAAACAGGGCGATCCAAAAGCGATCGCATCTAGCATCAACCGTACTCTCAAACCCAAAGGCATCAGTGCCGAAGTGACTCGGGACAACGGCAACCTCCACATAACTTTGGAGTCAGCCAAAGTGCCGAATCAAATGGCATTGGTCGATTTCATCCGCACTGGGATGACGAATTTGGGAGTTGAATCAATTCATACTGTAAAAGTTTACGGACGCCGCACGGGCGATGCCTCGCCTGCGTGGGAAGACGAAATAGATTTAATGCCCCCCGAGCCGATGCTCTATGCAGACGAGGGCCCCATGCCTGATGACTCTGTAGGTTTAGATGATGTCGAGCCTGAAGGCGAAGATTATTATGATGATGAAGAATTTGAAGATCGAGACGGCGAAGACCCAGAGTTCGACGACGAGACGCGGGAGGCTCCACCTCCGAAAAAGCAGTTTCCTAAATGGGTCATACCTGTAGGGATTTTAGTACCCGTAGCTGCGATCGCGGGGCTTTATTTTACGGGAAATTTACCGTTTGCTAGCAGCTCTACATCAGAAACTGAAGAAGTTCCGGCTGCTACTTCCTCTCCCGCATCTGGAACATCTAAAACTGCCTCTCCTTCTCCTGCTGCAAAACAAACAGCTTCTCCCTCTGCCCCAGCTACTGCAGCACCCAATGCTGCTAAACCAGCCTCCCCGACTGCGGGCGCATCACCAACTCCAAAACCCGTCGCACCTAAGTCAGACCCTTGGAGAGATGCGGTGAATAGTGCTCAGAAAGCAGCAATTCTCGCCCAGACTGCTCAATCTCAAAGCGAGTGGAATGTTGTGGCGAGTGAGTGGAAAAAAGCAGTGGATCTGATGAGGGCAGTGCCTGCAGCTAGTCCGAATTACCAAAAGGCTCAACAAAAGGCAGCAGAATATCAGTTAAATTTAGGTGCTGCCAACCGCAGGGCGGCTGCTGCGCCTTAAGCAAGAGTTTTGAATGGGCGAGTTGTCAGTCAAAATTCAAAAGTCAAAAGTTAAAATCTTGTTTTTACTGCAAGCATTCTTACTTTTGACTTTTTTAAAATTTTACTAAAAAAACCTAAGATTATAGCATTAGATAGTTTTCTGTTCAAATCTAAAATCTAAAATCTAAAATTGTCCTAATTTACCAGTAATTAACCGAACTCGATATTGTCTCTAATTAAAACATTCCGATCGTACTGCCTGTTTCACTCGATCGCAAGCAACAATTTTCAGACGAGATAAGGTAGCTCGCACTGCTGTAGATAAATTTTAGCTACCCGATCGACAGGGTTGTGGCGCAGGCAATCAGCAAACAGCAGTTCAGCTTCTCTAAATTTTCCTAAATTATAATTGTACAAAGCTTCTAAAAATATCTGGAAAGTCGCCAACTTGCGATCTCGAATCTCGGGCGGATCGGCCTCAAATACTTCATAAACTGTCACTAATGCTGATTTGCCTTTAACTTTAACTCGAGCGATCGGACGGATCGCATATAGAGGTTCGTTCAACTGTAAAAAAGTCTGGTGAGTAATTAACATCGGCACCTCAAAATCTTTCGTCAGATTTTCAATGCGCGAGGCTAAATTCACTGCATCGCTAATCACCGTACTGTCCATGCGGTTTGGTCCCCCGACTGTCCCCAACATCAAAGAACCTGTATTGATGCCAATGCCAATTTTAATCGGAATGCAGCCAGATTTAACGCGATATTGATTGTAATCGGCGAGACGTTGCAGCATCGCAATTCCAGCTTTGACAGCATCGTCTGCACTCCCGCCAAACAATGCCATAATCGCATCACCAATGTATTTGTCAATAAACCCTTGATGCTCGACGATCGCGGGTTCCATACGCTTGAGATAAGCATTGATAAATTTAAAATTATCCTGGGGAGTCATGCTTTCGGAGAGGGCTGTAAAGTCGCGAATATCCGAGAAAAGTACCGACATTTCTTGCTGAACTTGGTCGCCCAACTGCACGTCAACAATGCTGTTTTTATCTAAAAACTGTAAAAATTGGCGCGGCACAAAACGCGAGAAAGCTTGGTTGAGTTGAAACAGTTTCTCAGTGAACTTTTCCCGTTCGGTTTCAGCTTGTTTGCGAGAGGTGATATCTTCAACAAAGCCCTGATAGCAGCGTATTTCTCCACCGGCATCGCAGACAGTACGTGCACTCTCACTAATCCAGATGATGCTACCATCTTTGCGATAAACCCTTGATTCAAAGTCAGATACTTCACCATAAAGCTGCATTAATTTGATGAACTCAGTACGGCGGTTCGGTTCGACATACAGTCGATCGAGGTTGGTGAGACTTGCCATCAACTCTTCAGGTGAGTCGTAACCATAAATTTGTGCTAAGGCCCGATTTGCACTTATATAACATCCGTCAAAAGCAGTTTGAAAAATTCCTTCAAGTGCATTTTCAAAAATGCCGCGATAATTTTGCTCTGCTTTGTTGAGTTCAGCAATCAGTTCAGCTTGTTGGCGGTTTAATGCTTCTAACTGCTGGTTTGCTAGCTGGAGTTTTGCATTTTGTTCTGCTATTTTTTTCTCTTGAATATAACTATTTACAGCTTCTGTGACTGTTAATTTTAAATCTTCCTGCTCCCAGGGTTTGGTAAGGTAACGATATAATTTAGCATACTTAATCGCATTAGCTACTCCTTCAAGAGTGGCCTGACCGGTCAGCATCACCTTGAGAGTTTTGGGAGACATTTGGTGAACGCGCTTCAACAGCTCATCTCCCTTCATATCGGGCATGATGTAGTCGGAAATAATTAAAGGTATTTCACATTTATCGTTTAACAATTCTGCTACTAATTCTAAGGCTTCCTCTCCTCCTTCGGCTATTTCGATCTGGTAATAATTGCCGAAGACCTCTTTCAAATCTTCTTTGAGGCTTTTGAGTACGCTGGTTTCATCATCTACACAAATAATTGCTTGTTTGGTCATAATTTTTTTGATAAAGCAGATTTTATAGTTGCTATTAACTCCTCTTCAGACCAAGGTTTTTGCAAACAGAGTTGGAGATTTGCGTGTTCTATCGCCCGTTCGATCGCGACTTCATCTGCTTGACCCGTCAGCAGAATTTTAACAATCTTGGGAAATCGCTGGTGAACTAGAATCAGAAATTCGTCACCCTTCATTCCGGGCATCAACCAATCAGATACAATTACAACGATCGAGATTTCCTCTTCGCTGAATTCTTCAAGTAACTCTAGAGCCTCATCAGTATCCTCTGCCATTTCATACAGGTAGGCATTTCCAAAGGCTGATTTGAGTTGCTCTTTGAGATTCTCCAAGACGGGTTTCTCATCATCTACACACAAAATAGCTGATTTGCTCATCGGTTATTCGCCTGCATTTATTAGTTGAACGTCATCGATCGCCTGCTTGTTTAACAGTGGGTTTGACAGTGGCAGGAATACAGTAAATGTCGTTTTGCCCGGAACCGAATCTACTTCAATTTTACCAGAATGTTTGTCAACAATTTTCTTAACAATATGCAATCCCAAACCGCTGCCTTCACCAGGGGGTTTAGTAGTAAAGAACGGTTCAAATATTTTCGATTTAATCTCTGGCGGTATCCCCTTGCCGCTATCGCTAATGCTAATCTTCACCTGCTGGTTTTCCTGACTCGCATCAACGATTAAAGTACCTCGATTTTCCATTGCTTGTAACCCGTTATGAATTAAATTAGTCCAAACTTGATTTAGTTCATCGGGATAACAGATAACTGGCGGCAATTCAGCATAGTTTTTGATGACCTCAACTCCTTGTTTGAACTGATTTTGATAGAGAGTTAATACGGTTTCAATCCCATCAATTAGATTTGCCTGAATCATTTCCCCCACACGATCGTAACGGGCATAATTTTTCAAGGCAAACACCACTTTCGAGGCGCGATCGGTAGCATTATTGATTTTTTTTGTGTTTCTTTCCAAGCTGGAAAGTTTATAGGCAACATCTAACAAATGCTCGCAATCCACTCTTTTTAACAGAGACAAAAAGCCATCAATTTCATTATAGATACCCATATCTACCAAGTTATCGGCAAGGCTATCGGCGTTTTCTATCTCCTCAGCTTCCAGTTGGCTAACTAAGGTTTTCTTAAATTGCCGCTCTTCTCTAGAAGATAATACCGATTCTTTTTGGAGCGACTTTTGCAGTAAAGCTAAGAAATCTTGCCCTTCTTGTAGGGACAGGGATTGAAACAGTGCGGGTAACTTTTCTATGGTTTGACTCAAGAACTTAGCCATATTCCCCGCTGAAGAGCGAATGACTCCCAATGGAGTATTGATTTCGTGAGCTACTCCAGCAATTAGTTGTCCCAAAGCTGCCATTTTTTCTGATTGAATTAGTTCTTCTTGAGTAGCTGTCAATTCTTGCAAAGTTTTGGTAAGTTCATGATTGGTTTGTTCCAGTTGTTGATTGGTTTTTGCTAGTTCCTGATTTTGATTGTGGACATTTTTTTGCAGCCGTTGTAAAGCCAAGTGGGTTTCGACACGAGCCAAAACTTCCTCAACTTGAAAAGGTTTGGTAATGTAGTCAACTCCGCCAACAGCAAAAGCTTTTACCTTATCTAGCAATTCATCGATCGCACTGATAAAAATCACTGGAATGTTGCGAGTTATTTCATCTGCTTTGAGGTGCGTGCAAACTTCATAGCCATCCATTTCCGGCATCATAATGTCAAGTAAAATCAAATCTGGGAGAGCTTGGTGAATGCCCGAAAGTGCCAATTTTCCACTGGGTACGGCTCGAATTTTGTACCCTTGGTTGGTCAAGATTCTGACTAACAAGCGCAAGTTCGCTGGCGTATCGTCGATCGCTAAAATATCGCCTTTATAAGAGTCATCATTCATGGTAATGGGTAATGGGTAATGGGTAATGGGGAATTGGGAATTGGGAATCGGGAATTGGTAATTGGGAATTGGGAATTGGTAATTGACGATCGCTCGTTAACTTATAAGCTATATTCAGAACAATCGATTTTTTAAGTAATAAATTATGTCTTTCACTTTTTTTCATCCGTTAATACACGGTATCAAAGTATTATTGATAGCTTAATTGCTCGATAAAAATAAGTAAAAACCGATTGTGACAGTTGAGGGTGCGGAATGTTGGTTATAACTGGAGTTTAGACGGAACTTACCCCCGGTTGGGTGTAGTTTCGGTGGCTGTATTCTTTTGGCTGTATGAGTTTTAGCCATTTGACAGTTCCA
>JBOFTL010000316.1:0-3395 GCA_051652045.1 Microcoleus sp.
AACTCATTAACGAATTCGAGGCTGAGTACAATTTCATCGACAATGAAGGCTCGTTATTTTGGTTGCAAACAGACTTAAATGCACCCTGCGGGCGGATAATTGCGATCGACACTAACAACCCACCTCCCTCATCCCTTGCTGGCGATGCAAATCAAGGAAAATTCACCGAAATTATCCCCGAAGCAGCAGAAACTCTCCAAGGTATTAGCATCCTCAACAATCGATTTGTTGCCTCCTACTTGAAAGACGCCTACACTCAGATTAAAATCTTCAACTTAGATGGCTCTTTCGTGAGGGATGTAGCGCTACCCGGCATCGGTTCTGCTGGAGGATTTGGCGGCAAGCGGCACGATATCGAAACCTTTTACGCTTACACCAGTTTCACCTCACCAAACACCATTTACCGATACAACATGGAGACAGGAGAAAGCTCCATTTACCGCCAGCCGAATGTAGATTTTAACCCTGACGAATACGAAACAAAACAAGTTTTTTATCCGAGCAAAGACGGTACGGAAGTACCGATGTTTATCACTCACAAAAAAGGCTTGCAGCTAGATGGAAATAATCCTACATACCTGTACGGCTACGGCGGTTTTAACGTGTCGCTGACGCCGAGTTTTTCGATTAGTAGGATTGTCTGGTTGGAGATGGGGGGAGTGTACGCAACAGCCTGTTTGCGGGGCGGCGGAGAGTACGGCGAAACATGGCATCAAGCAGGTACAAAATCGAACAAACAAAATGTGTTTGACGACTTTATTGCTGCTGCAGAATGGTTGATTGAAAACAAGTATACCAAGCCGGCTAAACTGGCGATCGCGGGCGGTAGCAACGGCGGTTTATTAGTAGGAGCCTGCGCGCTTCAACGCCCGGATTTGTTCGGTGCAGCTTTGCCAGCAGTTGGGGTGATGGATATGCTGCGGTTCCACAAATTTACCATAGGTTGGGCTTGGACTTCGGAATACGGTTCGCCGGATAATCCCGAAGAATTTCCTGCAATTTATGCCTATTCTCCCCTGCACAATTTGAAACCGGGAACGGCTTATCCGGCGACAATGATTACTACAGCAGATCGGGACGATCGAGTTGTTCCGGCTCACAGTTTTAAGTTTGCTGCGGCTTTGCAAGCAGCGCATTCTGGAGAACAGCCGGTGTTAATTCGGATTGAAACTAAAGCAGGTCATGGAGGTGGAAAACCTACTGCTAAAATCATTGAGGAATTGGCAGATGAATGGGCTTTTTTAGTTCGCGAATTGGAGATTAAAGTTGACAGTTGACAGTTGACAGTTGACAATTGATAGTTGACAGTCGATAGTTCTTAGGAAAGGTATTTCCGCGATCGCCCTGATATTTGATAGTGAAAAATAGGTGCGATCGCGTTTAATACCAAATCCGTGTTGGAGCCCCCTTTATTCTCTTAGTCCGCGAAGGCGGACTTTGTTTGTATAGACGCGGTTTCAACCGCCGATTCATGCCAATTCATGCCAATTCATGCCAATTCATGCCGATTCATAATGAGGATATTTAACTCGGATTTGGTAGAATATCTTGATGATACAAGCCCCCGGATTTATCCGTGCGATCGATCCAAAATCCAAAATCCAAAATCCAAAATCCAAAATCTAAAATCGAATGACGCGATTCATTCACGATCGTTTTGCTAAAGAATACCTGGAGGGATTTCTATCACCCCTAGGCACAGTAAAGATCGGTGAAGATGTGACTTCGGAAGTCAGAGAAATCGATGTATTATTCACTCCAAATACCGAAAATCCAGAATACTCATCAAGCCTGGGACTGTTGGGGAAAATGGCTCAAACGCCAGCAATCTTTGAACCGTTTCGCAATCCAGCCAGTACCAGCGAAATCTGTACCTGTCTCAGTAAACTATTGGACGTGCGGGAAGACAAAGAGCGAGAATCTAGAAGAGAAAATACTCGACTAACTGAGGATAGTTTGCCGAAACTGTGGATTTTAGTACCCACAGCATCCCAAGCCTTAATCTATAGCTTTAGCGCAAAGCCGGATGAGGAAAATTGGATGAAGGGCATCTATTTTTTGGGTTCGGCTTTGCGGACGGCAATTGTGGTAATTCACCAATTGCCGGCAACGCCGGAAACTTTATGGCTGCGGATTTTAGGGAAAGGGAAAGTGCAGCAAAGGGCTTGTGCCGAATTGAGCGCTTTAGCGACCGACGATCCTCGGCGGGCGATCGCGCTAGAATTACTTTATCGGCTGCAATCGAACTTAGTAGCCGATACCCAACAGAAACTAGAGCCAGACGAGCGGGAGTTAATTATGGCTATTGCACCACTTTTTCAACAACAAATAGAAGCAGCACAGCAACAAGCTAGAGAGGAAGGCTGGCAAGAAGGCCGGCAAGAAGGCCGGCAAGAAGGAAGGCAAGAAGGCCGACAAGAAGGCCGACAAGAAGGAAGGCAAGAAGGAAGGCAAGAACAGCAGCGATTAATATTGGAGAATTTTCTGCGAGTTAGATTTGCACAACTGCCACCAAAAATGACTGTTTTATTACCTCCCATATCTAAGTTGCCTGCTGCGGAATTTACGGTGCTGTTACTGGCACTATCGATGCTAACAGTTGATGAAAATGGACTCGATCGAGCAATCGAATTGTTAGCTGAAAATTCTTTGAAAATTCGCTCGAATGAACTGGGAGAACTTTTGCCGACTGCGGTTACTAACTTGCTGGCATTTTCTGAAGAAGAATTGACATTATTTGTGGAACAAATGCCTCAATTATCCGCTGATGAGTTGAGGCAAAGGTTAGGAATAAGTCCTGAATCAAATGTTGACAGTTGACAGTGCAAAATAGGTGATACCGATACGGGCGATCGCGCTAGAATTACTTTATCGGCTGCGATCGAACTCAGTAGCCGATACCCAACAACAACTGGAGCCATTCGATCGACTGTTAGCAAAAGTTCCGAACTCGAACCGAATTAATTTTAATATTTGATTTGTGCTAAGTTGATTTCCGGTAAATAAGATGCTGGTGAGAGACTCAGCGCGCATTCAATTACTGAAATTAAATCCGTTAAGGGGATGGGAACTTGCTCGGAAAACCTTCCGGAAGCAATATCATCCAACACTTCAGAAGTGGCAATGTTGCCGGGATTGATAACTGTAAAACCGATTTCAGTGTGTTTGAGTTCGATTTGCAAGGCTTGCGCTGCCCCGCGCAAACCGAATTTAGAAGCCGTATTGGCAACCTCCCGCGATGCTTGATTGTCTAAACCCGAAAGTGCGCCGATAAAAATAACTTTGCGGATTTGGGATTTTTGCAGGGATGGAATCAATCTTCTGGTAAATTTGATGGGAGCGATCGAATTAACAGCAATTACTCGATCGATCTCTTCATCGCTACTTTTAGCAAA
>JBOFTL010000317.1:0-13186 GCA_051652045.1 Microcoleus sp.
GAGAGTTTGCTGTTGAATATTTTGCCAGAACCGATCGCCGAACGGTTGAAAAAAGCTGAAGAAGGGTTGATTGCCGATAAGTTTGAGGAAGCAACAGTTTTATTTGCTGACTTGGTAAACTTCACTCAAATTTCAACCACAATGCCCGCTACGAAACTGGTGTATTTGCTGAATGAGATTTTTTCCACCTTTGACAGACTGACAGAAAAGCACGGCTTAGAAAAAATCAAGACGATCGGAGATGCTTACATGGTAGCAGCAGGCATCCCGACTCCGCGAGCAGATGGTGCAGAAGCGATCGCCGAAATGGCACTGGATATGCTATCAGCAATTAAAGAATTAAATGTCAAACTAGGCACAAAATTCGACCTGCGGATCGGGATTAATAGCGGCCCGGTAGTAGCTGGAGTTATCGGCACGAAAAAGTTTATTTACGATTTGTGGGGCAATGCTGTAAATACAGCCAGTCGCATGGAATCTCACGGCATCCCCGGTCGGATTCAAGTCAGTATCTATACTTACCAGTTGTTGGAAGATATCTACGATTTTGAAAATCGAGGCGCGATCGAAATTAAAGGCAAAGGTGCAATGCACACTTACCTGCTACGCGGCAGAAAACAAACAAGTTAGATTGAATGAAAATTGTGAATGGGTAATTGGTAATTGGTAATTGGTAATCGGTAATTGGTAATTGACCCAGCGTAGCGGAGGGAATCGGTAATTGGTAATGGGTTCCGTATAAACCATGACGCACCCTCAATAATTCATCTGCTACATCCGCTGCAACATCCGTTGCCATTCTTTCTTTGTGGCGGACATCGGGGTCTGCCGATACCCCCTGCAGCAGGTGAAGCAAATTAGATTATAATAATAATAGAGCCTTCTATCTATATAAATAAATAGTTAGTCAAAATCCTCGCAGTTTCTAATATGGTGCAATTTCATATTCAAACAGATAGCGACATCCCCGCATCTACGCAACTGTTCAATCAAATCAGATTTGCGATCGCCTCCCGGCAATTTCCACCCGGACACCGCCTCCCCAGTACCAGACAGCTAGCCATGCAGACGGGGCTGCACCACAACACCATCAGCAAAGTATACCGCCAGCTAGAACAAACCGGACTCGTAGCAGCCCAAGCCGGATCGGGCATTTACGTGCGTGCCCTGGGACACGAAGGCGGTAGCAAACTTCACTCTCCCATTCTCGAACAATATCCCCTTGCCAACAAAATCGTACAGGAAAGCCTCGACGAACTGTTGGGACAGGGCTGCACTCTCAATCAAGCTAGGGAATTATTTTTGGCAGAAATTGACTGGAGACTGCGTTGCAGTGCCCGAGTCATCGTTACAGCCCCCAAAGAAGATATCGGCGTTGGGGAGTTGATGGCGAGAGAGTTGGAGCAGGCGCTGCGCATTCCGATACAGTTAGTAGCAATGGAAGATCTCCCTGCCTTTCTAGATCAAATTGCTTCGGGAACAGTAATTACCAGTCGCTATTTTATCGGAGAAGCAGAGTCGATCGCGGCCCCTCGTTCCGTGCGGGTGATTCCTGTAGACATTTACGATTACGGACAGGAGATAGAATTAGTCAGCAGTTTGCCGAAAGACAGTTATTTGGGCTTAGTCAGCCTCAGTCCCGGAATGCTGCGATCGACCGAAGTCATCATTCACAGCCTGCGCGGAGAGGATTTATTAGTCATGACGGCAATGCTGTCAGATACTTATAAAATTAACTCGATCGTGCGATCGGCCAGAACAATTTTTTGCGACCAACCGAGTTTTGCTACAGTAAAGGCTGCCATTAACACGGCCAGAGAAGATATTATTCGTCCCCCGCAACTGGTATGCTGCGAAAATTACATCGGTTCTAAGTCGATTAATCTGCTCAAGCGCGAGTTGGGATTGGGTTGAAGAAGGAAGAAGGAAGAAGGAAGAGGGAAGAGTGAAGAGGGAAGAGGGAAGAAGGAAGAAGGAAACAACTTTTAACTTGCAACTTTCAACTCTCAGTACCTAATGCCCAATATCCGATGCCTGATGCTCCATCCAATTTGAGATTGCTGATTACCGATTTTAGATTAAAGTTATTCATCAATCTCAAATCCTAAACCCCAAATCCCAAATTCTCATCTAAAATTGCCTAATTACCGATTACCAATTACCGATTACCGATTACCAATTACCGATTACCGATTACCCATGAACATTGACATCCAACCTTCGATCAATGTCAAAATCGCGATCGAAAGCAGGCGGGCGGCCCGCAGTTTCAAACCAGATCCGATTCCGCCAACAATCGTCAAAGAAATTTTTCGTTTGGGAGTGCGATCGCCCTCGGGTTACAACTTGCAGCCTTGGCGTTTTATTGTCCTGCAAAATAGAGAAAGCAAGGAAAAATTGGCAGCTTGCGCATTCAATCAACGGCAAGTTGTAGAAGCCCCGATCGTGTTAATTTGTTGCGGAGATAGGCGTGCTGCTGAATCTGAAAACATCGAAGCCGTGATTCAATTGGGCAAAAAATTAGGGGCAGTTAATGATGCTTTTGCTGATTATATGCGGCAAGCAATCCCGCCGTTTTTTGAGAACCCTCCCTGCTTCGAGTCCATAGAAGCTTGGACGAACCGACATACAATGCTAGCAGTAGCTCATTTGGCGATCGCGGCGAAAAGCTTTGGTGTAGATAGCTGTCCGATGGAAGGTTTTGTCAGCGCTGAAGTAAAAGCAGCTTTTAACATTCCCGATGCTGTAGATGTTTGCTGTTTGCTGGCGTTGGGTTATGCAGCGGAACCTCTCAAACAATACGGGGGGCGTTTTGATTTGACGCAAGTTTATTACGGCGAAAGTTATGGAGAAGAGTTGCAAATAGAGCTTTAAGATCGGGATGCGCGATGTACCAAATCCCCATTAAGGTGCGCAGTGCTAGCCCGCGTCTCGGTGGCTGTAGAGCTTGGTTCAGGATGTCTCGAACACTTGAAAACTATGCGACACCCCTTAACCCTCAACTCTCAACTCTCAACTCTCAACGCAGAGGGCGGGCACTCTTGGCACATGAACGACCCCAAACTCTCAGATGCAATCGGGCGTTATCCGAGTTTGGGGTCGAACCCTACTCTCAACTCTCAACTCTCAACTCTTAACTCTTAACTTTCAACTTTTCAATCTATCGGCTACTGTGGAATTATGGTTGAGCTTGGGGTGCGATCGCATCGATGACTTACAGCTTGAGAATTGCAGATTTGCCAACTAGCGAACGGCCGCGAGAACGGCTGATGGCAGGAGGTCCTAAAAGTTTGGCAACTGCGGAATTAATTGCGATTCTACTGGGCACGGGGCAAGGAAAGGGCAAGCTTTCGGCAGTCGGGCTGGGACAGTATATTTTAAATCAGTTGAGCTTGCACCAGCGCGACCCTCTGGCCGTGCTGCGCAATATTAGCGTGCAGGAGTTGACGCAGATTCACGGCATCGGTCCGGCTAAGGCAACCTCGATTTTAGCAGCAGTGGAGTTGGGGAAGCGGGTGTTTCAGTCGCGCCCTCCAGAAATGGCGGTGGTGGATTCTCCCCAAGCGGCGGCGGATGCACTGAGTCACGATTTAATGTGGCAGTCTCAGGAACGTTTTGCTGTGGTGTTGCTGGATGTGAAAAATCGGCTGCTGGGAACTCAGGTAATTACGATCGGCACGGCTACGGAAACTTTAGCTCACCCGAGGGATATTTTTCGCGAGGTGCTCCGCCAGGGGGCGACGCGGGTAATTATTTCACACAATCACCCGTCGGGAAATTTGGAACCGAGTCCGGAAGATATTACTTTGACGCGGCAGTTACTTGCCGGGGCGCAATTTTTATCGATTCCGCTGCTGGATCACTTGATTTTGGGCAATGGAGATTACAGGAGTTTGCGACAGACTACGGCGCTTTGGGAGGAGTATCCGCAGGGCGATTGAAATTTTGAAAATTTTGGGGTAAATCATAGTGGTAGAGAATCTAGCAGTTAAAAGCATGGTTAAAAATTAAGCTTAATTAATTCGATAGCTGTGATTAGTTATTTGTATATGTGGACGATCGCTCTAGTGGGATCGGGATTGCAGCGGGCTTACTAGAGTGCTGAGGCTTATTGTGACAGCGAGTTTTGGTTGAATGTCGCTGCCGATACTTCTGCGGGCGAATGCTTGCGTTAACCTAGTAGTGGTAGGTTGAAGAGGTCGCTAATCCGATTTTTTTTCAGCATACTGAACGTAGTACCGTACCAGCACCTAAAACCTAATTCTTAAGAAATTGTGAAATTAGGGGTAAAATAAACGGTGTGGTGATAGGAGGACAACTGTGTTTCTGAGACTTGCAGAACAGCACCGTAAATTCGTCCAAGATTTGGTAATGAATCTCCAAGCTTTAGCAATCGTGCTAGAGCATCGGGGATATCTGGCATCCTGCTACACTTGCGGGGGTCAGATGAACAGTGCCTCATTTATGGTGAGTTTGACGGACAACCATCTGATCCGATTTTTGGTGTCAGACTACGGCATCACTTGGACAGAGATGCGGGATGACCGTGAATTGATGAAGCTCGAAGGCGCTGAAGCGATCGGCCAGTTACAAGAACTGGCTAATCTCGTCAAGTACCACATCCAACCATCGGAAGCTAATTTGGCGACTGCTGGAAGACGAGTTTAACAATATCAAGGTTCCGAGTTCGGCGGTGGCGAATTAGTGGCTTGCCTGCTGCGGAGTCAATCCCCAGCAAATTAGCTGAGAGGGTTGGCAGTTGCATAAAAATCGGCAACTCAACAGACAAGATTGCTTGTTTTGTACGATCGAAAGTCTGTCTGTCGCTACAGCAGAAAAGTCCGCCCACACTGGCAGCATCATTTAATGTCAGCAGTCTAATACTTGGAACCTCCAATTTTTTTTGTATGTCAATCTTATGTAGCAAAGGCTCAACATTCCGAATACAAAATGAGTGTGCGAAGAGCGAGGGAGATCGCAACCCAAAAATGTCGCATACTAGCAAGGTGCGTTTATTTTAAAGCAAGGCTAAATTTAGTATAAAACGCCGTAGAGGGAAACGATTGGAGTACCTTGAAGGAAGCTCGATATCCTTAACCGGACTCAGATGACTACAACATACCGCTTGCGGTTGGTGTAGGAGCGTCACCCAGTGAAGCTAACAATTAATTTGCAGCATTACTACTGTTAAAATCTCGCAGCCGGCTTAAGCCGGCTCAGTTTTGTGTAGAAGGAAGAAGGAAAAAGTATATGGTAGGTGTGAGGTATGAGGTAATAGGGAATGGGGCTAAAACCTAAAACCTAAAAACCTAAAACCTAAAACCTAAAACCTACAACCTAAATTCTGCTAAAAATAATAGTTATGTAAAGTAGTTAGAAGTCTCAAGCCAATGCTAAATCTCAGCGAACTTTTAGAACCGATCGCCAGTCAATTTCGGAGTTTAGGAATTCCCGAACCGATTACTCATTGGGGACATCCAGTAATGATGGGAATTGTAGTTGTAGCGATGGGCAGTTTTGTGGGATATTCGGGATGGCAAGGACGTTTGGCCTCCGATAAGGATGCCGCTCTAAAAAGTCGATCGGATCACCGCAAAATTGCTCCCTGGATGTTTTTGTTCATTGCTTTGGGCTATACCGGTGGGTTGCTGTCACTGGTAATGCAGCATCAACCAGTCATGGAAAGCCCGCATTTTTGGACGGGTTCGATCGTCATTATTTTGCTAGCTGCTAACAGCTCGATCTCGCTAACTAATTTTTGGGGAGATAAATTGGCGCTGCGGGCATTGCACGCTTATTTAGGTACGACAGCCCTAGTATTACTGCTGTTGCACGGGGCTTTGGGTTTAAAATTGGGTTTGTCGATTTAGTGGCTTTAAGTTTTTGAAGGTAGAAAATAGAAGGCAGAAAATAGGATGATTTTTTCTGCTATACTACCCGATGCTAAAAGTAGTTCTGAAAATTACGTTAAACGTTCAGAAAGCCTTGTTCTAGTGTCAACTTAACTTCAAACCCGATCGCAGACTGCAGGCAAAAGCATGAGTTCTCGATCCCCCCTAGCCAGGGCGGACACGAGGACACCGCCCCTACAGAAGGGGGGGACCGGAAGCGGTTAAAATCCCCCTTCTTCAGGAGGATTTAGAGGGAAGCGGAAGCGGTGAAAATTTCTCTGGTTAAGGGGGATTTAAGGGGAACCGGAAGCACTCAAAGTTCCTCTTTTTAAGGGGGATTTAGGGGGATCTAGACTTAGGTAAAAACTAGATCGATCGAGGTTTGTAGTTGATTGTTGATACCTATGAATAGTGCCTTTTCCCTGCCACAGCTAAATATCGATTGCTAATTGATGTATCAAGTCACGGGTGTCATTTTTTGCTTTGCCTACATTTTAGGGCTGATTTCTACCGCAATTCCTTGGAGTAATTTCGGAATCTTAGCTTTAGGAATTATCGCTTCGATCGTCCTGCCGAAATGGTTGCGCAAACTTTATCAAAAGTCGAGCAAAAATACTAAAACAAGGCGCAATAGAACCACAGAAAATATTCCAGCAAATCTTTTAGCTAGTAGCGAAGAATCGAGTTTTTACCAAATGCTGCCCCGATCGAAATGGGTGTGGCTAGCACTTGGTTTAACCGGATTTTTAGCCAGCATTTACTTGCAAGTTCGATCGCCCCAACCAACAGTTAATGACATCAGCAAATTGATTCCCGCTGAGGGAAACACTCAAGAAGTAGCAGTCACGGTGCGCGGAAGAGTATCGAGTACGCCGCGGCTGACTCGATCTGGACGATCGCAATTTTGGCTGGAAACAGATTCAGTTAGCGAAATTAACGGTAGCGCCGGAGAAGCAGTAGTCAACCGCCAAGTTTCCGGCAAACTTTACGTGACAGTCCCTCTATTGCAAGCAACAGGTTTGTACGCGGACAATGCAATATCTGTATCGGGATCTCTTTACAAACCCCAGCCGCCGTCGAATCCGGGGGCGTTTGATTTTCAAAAATATTTAGCCAGAGAAGGTGCTTTTGTAGGGCTGAAAGGACAGCAAATTGACTGGAAAAGAGAAAATGCGATCGCGGATCTAAATCCACTAAAAGATCGCAGCAGTGCTACGGTTGTCGCACCCCAAGATATACCGAAATCGATAATTCAAGCCATGCGGCAGCGCATTGCCCGATCGCTATTACAGTATTTAAACATTCCCGAAGGCACGTTAATCAGTGCGATCGCTCTGGGCAAGCAAGCGGTAGATTTACCTTACAATATTCGCGACTATTTCGTACAAGTCGGATTGGCCCACGCGATCGCAGCTTCCGGCACACAAGTATCGATGGTTTTGGCTTTAGTTTTAGCTTTAACCAAGCGTTTTTCCAAACAGATACAATTTGGTTTTGGTGTCGGCGCTTTAATTTTGCTGGTGAGTTTGACAGGATTTGAAGCTTCAGTATCCCGCGCGGCTTTGATGGGTTTGGGAACGCTGTTTGCTTTGCTGCTGCAACGCGAAGTTAAGCCGCTGGGATTGTTGTTAATTGCCGCTACTATTTTACTGTTAATCAATCCTTTATGGGTTTGGGATTTAGGGTTTCAATTGAGTTTTTTAGCAACTCTCGGATTGATAGTTACGGCAACACCATTGATGGAAAAATTAGATTGGATGCCGCCCGCGATCGCCTCAATTGTTGCGGTACCTATCGCGGCTTCTGTTTGGGTTTTACCGCTGCTGCTGTATGTTTTTAATGTTGTATCTCCCTACAGTATTTTAGTGAATATTATTGCCGCCCCTTTGCTTTGGATTCTGAGTATTGGGGGCATGATTAGCGCTTTAGGTGGATTGATTTTTCCTCCAATTGGTAGCGTACTGGCTTTGTTGCTGCAATATCCCGCCCAATGGTTAATTGAACTCGCTAAATACTTCTCTTTGCTACCCGGAAATTCAGTCGCTGTGGGCAAAGTATCTGAGCTTCAATTAATCGCACTTTATGGTTTAATTTGCTGGGCTTGGCTGGGAAGAAGGCAGAAGGAAGAAGGAAGAGGGAAGGCACAACACGGATTCGGACACGGATACACGGATGAATTTTCTACTGTTGTTCATTCTTCAGAAGAGGGAAGAGGGAAGAAAGCAGGGAGACAAGGGAAAAGGGAAGAAGGAAGAGGTAATAAGGGAAAAAGGAGTGTTTTTGCGCTGCCAGGTTTTGCATCTTTTCCGATATTGCCGGTAGTTGTTGTTGTAGCAATTGGGATAATAATTGTTCCAGCTTGGCAAGTGCGATCGTCCTTGTTTCAAGTTACTTTATTGGCGACATCCGGTCAGCCAGTTTTGGTGATTCAAGATCTGGGAAAAGTGACGCTGATTAATAGCGGTGATGAAAAGACTGCCAGGTATACATTGCTGCCTTTTTTGCAACAGCAAGGAGTTAATTCTCTCAATTTTGCGATCGCCACTCATCCTCATTTAGGTTTGAGTGCGGGCTGGGGAAAAATCTTAGAACGCTTGCCAATTAAAGCATTTTATGATAACAATCCTCCCAAACAAATTTACCAAACGAGCGATCGAGAATTTGTGAATGCCGTGCAATCGCGGCAAGGGGCTTACTTTCCCTTAGAAACTAATGGTAATGTTACTTTGGGTCAGACGCGGTTGCGGTTTGTTAATTCGGAGATTCCGGTAGTGGAATTAGTGGTGGGCGATCTTAATTGGTTGCTGATCGGCGACATGGAATCGATCGTACAACAACAATTGGTAGCCAATGATAAATTGAAAACTGCTGATGTATTGTGGTGGTCTGGGAAAAAACTGGCAACAGAATTATTAACAGCAGTTAAGCCGCGAGTCGCCATCGCCTCTGCGGACGAAATTGACCCGGAAACCGCAGCACAACTTAGTCAAAGCAAAGCCCAAATATTTTGGACGGGACGCGACGGGGCCCTGCAATGGACTCCTGCTGCAGGATTTCAAACGACTCTGGAGTCCCAAGAAACTCAGACTTCCGTCCTTTAGAAGAAACAAACCGGGTGTTTTGCGAAAAAACTGCTTTGAGCCATGAATTGCAGTAAGGTGCTCAGTGCAAGCCCTACAAATTGCTTTGAACCAGCAATCGCAGTAAGGTGCGCACTGAACGCCCGAAAGATAGAGTCTGTGCGTAAGTCCTGACCGAGTTTTTTGTAAAGATTTACAAATGCAACACGGGATGCGGTATAATTAGTGATGCTGACATCTAGTGGAGAGGTGGCAGAGCGGTTGAATGCGCTTGACTCGAAATCAAGTTTAGGGGCGACTCTAACGTGGGTTCAAATCCCACCCTCTCCGTTGAATTAGGCTGTTGAATGAGGATTCGATCGAACGGTTTGCAGCATCGGACTCGCTCTAAATACAGCACGCTCGAGTACGTTCCTCGATCGAACAATTCTCGTAAGGACACGGCATTTTCCAACGGTGTCAACAACTAGGTCGAAGGTAGTTACAGATTGCTGGAAAGACGATTAAACTTAGATCCCCCCTAGGGCGTGTTTTCAAACCCAAAATTGACTTAAATTGTAGGTTGGGTTGAGGAACGAAACCCAACATTTCTAGTTACTTTGTTGGGTTTCGCTCCGCTTAACCCAACCTACAAAAGAGTTTGAAAACACGCCCTAGCCCTGCCTTAAGAAGGGGGGGACCGGAATTACCTAAAAGTCCCTCTTTTTAATTTTAAGGTAGTAGGGGGGGATTTAGACTTGGGAAAAAGTTAGATTTCTCAAGGGCTTTAGGTTTCAGCTAACACGAATGGGCATGGTTATGTCCCTACCTGCGATCGAACGGGAAATGATGGACGATCGGGAATATCACGTTCTCAAAAATAGTTTTAACCTGGTAAATATTACCACAATTAATGCCAAAATTGCTGTATACGCAAATCCCCTAAAAAAACCCATCAATGGTTCTGTTGAAGTCCAATTAATAATCGGAGTTTCCCAGCCAGTTAAAACCAGAATCGGCCAAATAATATTAGCAAATCCCGCATAGCCAATCATCGGATTTAAGCCATTATCGACGAACAACTGCAACCACCGTTTCTGGTGAAACACGTCGATAATAATTGTCAACCCAATTAACAAAAAAATCGCCATCCCCGTCGTGAGAAACAAGAAACTCACCGTCGCCGAATCTTTCTTAATTCCTCCTTCATAAGGCTCAAACAGCAAACCTAAGATCAGCCAGTAATAACCCCATTTGTAAAGGCGGTTCAATAAATTTTCCGTGACATTTCCTGGATTTCTTAACAACACCCAACCGCACAAACACAAAATAGCGGTGATTAATGAAGTTTGCCACACCAATCTTGCTTGCAGTCCTACTAATAAGACTAAATTTACAGCAAACATCACGATCGCAATACCCCAATAGCGCCAACTTTTCCAATTAGCGTAATGCGATTCTTCTGGGGAAGCATATTCGATCGACCGCCACAGTAAATCACCGACAATCGTACCGGGCACTACCACAAACAAATACTTCAAATAATCAAATTGAAACAGCCAAGTTGCCGGAGAGTACGAGAAAACTAACTTAATCCAACCTTCATGATGCGAAGAAAACCTCGCCGCCAGTAGCAAGCCTAAAATTCCCACTCGCAACCAGAGATTCGATCGAGTAAACAGCCAAATTAACGAGCCGAGAACGGCCGTATTTGCCAGTACCATCAAGATGATATCGCTGCGGTTAACTGAAAATCCAACACCGTTGGGATATTGAATGCGAGATATAAAAATAATTCCGGCAATCCAAGCAGCAAGAGTTAACCCGCGACGCAGCCATACCGACCATTTTGGGGGCCAGCGAAGGTACATCAAAAATAAGATAAAAAATCCGCCCAATCCCAGCCACCATTTTTGCAGGTTGGCGGCGTCTGGACTAATTGTTGTCGGGCGAATGTGTTGGAGCAATATGGCAAATGATGCCAATAAAAAGCCTCTTTGCAATATCGAGAAAATTACTTTTTTGGTATCCCATCCTTTAGCGATGCGGCGCGATAATGCGAGGGGAATGGCGGCACCCATTGCAAACAGAAACAAGGGAAAAACTAAGTCAACCCAAGTCAATCCCGGTAGTTTAGGATTGAAGGCGTGGGTAGGTGGAGGAAGTTGGGCGTGATACATCCATGCAGGAAGTGTTTTGCGGGCGATCGTACCTGATAGTACCATTGCTAAAACGGCCAATCCGCGCAAAGCATCCAGTGCGTCTGCGCGTTGGGAAACAGCGGTAACTGCTAGATATTTTTCCTTGGATAATGTGTCTTGTGGCCCTGATGTTGTGTATTCCAATTCCCTTACCAATTTTTCATTTCACGACTACAAAATCTGCTGTATTTTTTTGCCAATTATCCCCTGTAATATCACGTTCGATCGACTACTATAACAAACAAGGTTCGTAGTAGGAACTTTAGTCCCAAAGTTCGTAGTAAGGACTTTAGCCCCAAAGTTCGTAGTAAGGACTTTAGTCCCAAAGTTCGTAGTAAGGACTTTAGTCCCAAGGTTCGTAGTAGGGACTTTAGTCCCAAATAAACTGCGGACTAAAGTCCACACTACGAACTAATTTTTTTATTTTTGCGATCGAATCGAATAGGATCTAAATATCAAATAAACTATCAACTCCCTCGGGCGGGCACTCTTGGCACCGCCCCTACCTGTCAACTGTCAATTGTCAACTGTCAACTGTCAACTGTCAACTGTCAATTGTCAACTGTTTAATTATTTTACGCATCCAGCTTCCTGAAGCCAAGCCGATCAGTCTTTGGGCTGAATGTTTGCTGTTGACTGTCAGCCGGGAGATGCGATATTTATTGAGCGGCCAAAATCTAATTTTTAATTTTAAACTATCGTATAAGTATCCCGAAGTAAAATATTGAGCGAGGTATTTATCGACTTTCTTGTTAACCGCACCAAAAGGATAGGCGATGTGAGATGCAACCGCGCGATTTGGGTCTAAATCTTGAGTGCATTTTCTCAGTCTGATTTGGTCTTCAGATAATTCTCTATTTACCGCTTGAAGTGAAATCTTAGTGAGATTTTCGTGATTCAGCCCGTGAGATTGAATGTCATAAAATCCCTTTTGCAATCCTTCTCTCAGGTCTTGACAATTGACCTTTTTGATGAGTGAAACTTGCCCCCCCAAAAAGCCAGAGTTAATAAATACAATTGCTTTATTTTTTCTGCCATACTTAGTTTCCAGTTTTTCTAACATAGGCAGTAAATGCGTGTAAATGCTTTTATTGCCGTCATCAAAAGAAATCGCAACTTTGGGTCGATCGCGATATTCAGACGGGATTTGTTTCTTGGGGTTGGCTAAGAAGTAATCGTAAATCTCTTGAGTTGACAAAAACCAATAATTATGGCTGACTAAATACTCCAAAAAAATTGCTAAATTTTGCTGGCTGTAGTCACCGGGAAACTCTCGCCGCTGCGGTGGCATTTCCTGGGGATTCTGAGTGTCAACTATATCGTGAAATCCGAAAATCGGAATTTCAACTGTCACGCTTTCTAAGATTACTGTAGAGCTAACTAATGTTAAAAGAAATGCTAGTAAAAAGCCGATCGCGCGTTTTTTGCGAATCTTAATGCTAGATGGCAAAAACTCCGGCAATTTGCGAAATAAAAAATTTCCCATTGACGATTGTGGCTAAATAAGGTATGCAAATTAGCTAGAAGATAGATCGCGCTATCAACTAAGCTGCCTCTGCATCTAAAATTGTAAATCGATCGCCCGCAAACTTCCACAAACAGTTCGTAGTGCGGACTCCCTTTCGCAATATGCTGTGACAAGTAGTCTGCACTACAAACTAATATTATTGCAGTCGATCGACCGGAAACGATATTACCCAATATCGAGGGACTACCATCCCCCTTAGACATCTCCCATAATTAGGTTTTTGTCTAGATAGGGTAAGGCTTCCATCATCTTTTTACCAGATGTCTCTTGTTGCCAACCTGTCAACCATCAACTGTCAATTGTCAACTCTCAACTCTCAACTCTCAACTATGAGGGCGGGCACGGGGGCACCTTTCGACCCCAAACTCTCAGATGCTACGCTCGTTATCCGAGTTTGGGGTCGAACCCTACTATCAACTATCAACTATCAACTCTCAATTGTTGATGTACTTGCGATCTGCCTTCAGCAGTGGTAGCATATGTCAGCGAAATCCCGATCGAACAACA
>JBOFTL010000318.1:0-7549 GCA_051652045.1 Microcoleus sp.
AATCCCCTGACAGCAACCTGTTTCGGTAAGCCACAGACTTAGGGCAAAAGCGGGGGAAATGATTTGAATATTTTTGCGACTCAAAACTTTTGCTGTCAGCGTGCTCACAACTGCTTTGCCCGTAGTGTCGGCGGAGTGGAGCACTCGGCGGCGGGAGTGGGCTGCTTCGAGGGTGAGGGCTAAATCTGCACCCGCGCGATCGAACGCAACGCCCATTTTTATCAGAGATTCAATGCAAGCTGGGGCTCGATCGACCAAAAATTTCACGGCGTCGGCATCACAAAGACCTGCCCCTGCTGCTAGCGTATCTTGAAAGTGCAACACTGCTGAATCTTCCGGGGCGATCGCGGCTGCAATTCCCCCTTGAGCCCAATCGCTAGCAGAAACAGACAAGGTATTTTTATTGAGCAAGCCTACCTGTAAGTTTTCTGGAAGACAAAGTGCGGTGTACAAACCGGCTGCGCCAGCACCTACAACTAATACGTCAAATCGATCGGTCATTAATTCGCTCAAAAGGTTTGAATGTTCAACGCCAAGTCTGTTACTTGCGATCGATCGGGTTCGTAGTGAGGACTTTAGTCCTCAGAAGCTGCGCGCTAAAGCCCTCACTACAAAAAATTTTGAAGGTCGATCGACCGGACGCGATCGAGAGTGTTTGTCGATATTTAAGACAGAAGTCACTGGCTGCAATCCAAATTTTTTTTGCCGCATGACTTCTGCCTTCAAACCACGCTGATTTTATCAGAAAGAAAAAGTTGGAACTTTGAAGGAGCAAGGAATTCTGCTCCCTTCTTCCTTCTTCCCTCTTTCTTCTTCTTTCTTTATCTAGTCGTACAAACCGTTGTTTAATCTGGTGTCTCCCTCAATAAAAACGGATTCAACATCCGTCACCGTAAAATTGTCCAAGTTAGCTTGCAGCAATTTTTTCTGAGCTTCTGTCAGACCGGAAATTTTGAGTATGTCCTCGACTTTTTCGTAAGGAGCATTCTTAATGATTATTCCAGCCAGGGTGGGATACATCCCCCGATATTCTCGAAAGTCACGAACTCCGCTGTTGTTGAGATCGAGTTTTTTGCCGTATTCGGTGGCCAGCTTTTCGTCAGCGCGATTGGTTCTAGACGAGGCATCAACGGCTGCTACAAGCGAGGATGAGGGTAATGTCAGACTGCTAAGGTTTGAGGCGATCGCGCTTTGACCGCCGCCCCAGGCTAAGCAGCCCAGCACTAAAGTTAATACTGCCAACAGACGACCCAATCGTTTCATGAAGTTTTGTCTCCCAAATTTAATACACAGCATTAATTTAGAGACTACCATTTCGCCGCTAATTCCAACCCAGATCGATCGGCAAAATCTGAAATTACCCCGATGTGGCAACTGCTAATGAATCAGATCGTCCTGGAAATTTAGGTATTGACAAAATCAACAAAATGTGAATCGCGATTGTCATTAGTTAGCAGTCAGCAGTCATTAGTTAGTAGTCAAGAGTCAAGAGTCAAGAGTCAAGAGTCAGCGGTCAACTGTCAACTCTCAACAGTCAACTAAGTAGGTAGGCGCAAAGAAACCTTGCTATGTAACCAAATGTAAAGCTGCCAGAACCTCTGCGATTGCTTCGTTTCACTTCGTTTCACTCGCAATGACATAGTTATGTATTTTTCCACTCATCTACTTATCAACTCTCAACTATCAACTATGAGGGCGGGCACGGGGGCACCGCCCCTACCAACTCTCAACTCTCAACTCTCAACTCTCAACTCTTACCGCCAGTTTTGAGAAAAGAGTTCAAGTCGGGAAAGCTAGTGCCATAAGTCACGCTGGGAGTGTCGTAACCTTTCAAATCAACGGTGTACTTCTCGAAAGCAGCCTCAGCCCCTAATTCCGTTAGGTATTTGTAGGTGGTTTCTCCCACGGCGATGTCTTTGCCGAGTTGTTTGGTGCAAGACTCCAGGCGAAACGCTGCGTTGACGGTATCTCCCAAAGCAGTATAGTCCGATCGGTCGCTGCTGCCGGAATTTCCCACCATCGCATAACCTGTATTAATTCCCGCACCGACTCGCAGCGGAAAAGGCAACGGATAACGCTTGCTGAGTTCGTCAGTTGCCTGGTGCAGTTTGCTTAGGGCCTGACAGATCCGCATCATTTCGTCTTGGCTGACGCCGGTAGGTTTGTGAAACCAAACAGCCATGATTGCATCGCCGATATACTTGTCCACCCAACTACCGTGTTCTCGAATAATGTTGCCAGCCTTGCGGAACCAATTGCCGATGACTTCCGAGAGGATAGTTTCATCTAGCTGTCGAGTCAAGACTGTAAAGTCTCGGATGTCCATTACCATCACGCTGATCAGGCTGCGCACCGTCAAAGTCGCTGTAAAATCTTCCGAGTTTGTATCGTGGGCCCGATCGAGCCTGCGACTGGCTGATGGATTGTAGAATTCTAATTCCGTTTGACCGAAGATCAGTCGATCGCCGTTTCTCAGCGTCACAGGAATGCTTACCCGCCGCCCGTTGACAAAGGAACCATTGCGGCTGCCTAAATCGATCAGGTAGAACTCTCCTGTTTCCATTTGCTGTAACATCGCGTGATTGCGGGAAATCCAGCGATCGGTAAGTACAAAACTATTGTCATCGTTTCGTCCGACTGTCCAGCAATTGCTGCCTATCAGCGGCAAATAGCGATTGCCGCCTTCTGTGCGAAGTATTAAATGTGGATTGGGTTGCAACGTCACCGCAGTCCTTGAACGACACCAATTCAACCGATTTGAGACTTTAGATCTTACATTGAGCGGTCGCCGATCTCCGTTAAAATTTGTCAATTAAAATTTGTCAATCCAACTGGCGTCGGTCGCTGTTGCAAGATCTAATATTTTTTTGTCGAGCCTCGATGCACCGATAGGAAAGAGAATTGCCGAACCGAGATCCGGCTGAGCGCGATCGCATTGTTTCGCCCAAAAAGTTTCAGATTTGCCAACCCAAAATTTATTCGGGCGATCGAATTTTTCGCCTCTAACGCCAGGATAGCTCTCAAGCTGCTGGAGCTGCCACTAAAAACAGACTGTCTACCAAGATTGTACCTAACACAGCTCCGCCAAAAGCCCACCAGTGCAATTGTTGGGAGCGCAGCGGCCAAATGCCAACTGCCGTTAAAATTATTGCCAAAATCGCCGCAGTGCTAATTCCCCAGGGAGTGTTAGCCGTGGCGATCGCACTTTGAAATATCGGGATTGCTTCTTGGGGATTACCGACGCGCATTAACTGCCGCCAATAGGGCATCAAACCTGTCGCCCAAAAGTAGCCATCTGTTACCGCAGTACCGAATAGGGAACCCAAATAAAACCAATTACCTATTTTTCCTTTACCCTGTCGCAAATACCATACTGCAATAGGCACGAGGGCTGCTTCTACGGGCAAATGCAGCAATGGTTCCCAGCGCATCCATCCCCAATAAATCCCTCCCGTCAGCCAAGTCCAAGTGAAGCCTAACAATAAGTCTCCCCACTGCCAAGTTGCAGGGCGGTTCAACAGGCTGAGGCCCACAGCCAGCCAGCCCGCTGTCATTGCCAAGCTCAACAGAGGAGCCTCCCGCACTAAGGGCGCTTGCCCGAATACTGGAATTGTAACTAATAAGATTGCAGCCCCAAACACGAGCCAAGTTGTATTTATTCTGAGTTTGCCGAAAAAAAGGGGGGCAAAACGGCTCTCAGACTCAGCGGGGGCAGGCGTATAGCCAGAGCGAGAGTAGTTTAACAAGGTATTTTTAAGATTTGTTACTTAAGTTAATCTTTTTGAAGATATCACAATATTTCTGTTTGAGGGCGAGGAAGGATGTTAATTGAGCGAAGCTAGTAAAAAGCCCGATCCGGATTTGGTGGTGGGGCTGATGCTGGTGGGCCGATCGAACCTGCAATCTCAGTTCCGGGTTAACCACCCCCTAGATCTGGTGGTGTGGTGCGTCGCAGGAGTATATTTATCACCAGTATCGAGCGCATCCCAGCTAAATTAAAAATTCTAGCTGGGGATTGTTGATGCTAGGTTTCAAAAACTGAAAGAACTTGTTTCTGCTAATTCTTCTAGCAGTTTTGCTTGGAAGTCAAAAGGTTTTCCCAAATCCCAAATTGAGATTTCTAGGCGTTCGTTAAATACTTTGATTTCAATCTCGATCGGAGTTTCTTCGGGTAAATTCTTATGAGCGTGACGCACAGCATTGGTAAATCCTTCAACTGCTGCAAGTTTGAATTGATGCAAAACAGCTTCAGGAATTGGGAAAGATTCTAACTGTTCCATGCGCCCTAAAATTTGAGCAACAGCTTTCAGATCCGTATTGAGATCGAGCCTGATTTTTTGGAGTGGTTGTTTTAACTCATGCTCTGATTCACTATCTCGTTGTTGGTGCGACCATTTTAAGTTGTCTAAAGCATCGATCGCCCGCTGCAAATAACCAGCCCTCTCTCCTGGTTGTTGTTGTTGTTGTTTTTGGTAGTATTTGACAATGAACAGACAGTTGCGACTGTCGCAAGTGCGAGTATAACTTATCTCATCGGCAATTTTACCAATTACTTTGATTCCTATTCCACCTGATGGAATTTCATTCATATTATCTTTCATTTTGCTATCCTCTGCTATTTGATTCCTATTTTACCGACAAAAAAGTTCCTTTTTTTATTAACTAGAAAATTTAGGGATTTCAGCTCATTGGTGGGTAGTTTACTGTTTCAGAGTTATCGCGACGCTAATCAATTACTAGCTTGTAGGTTCCGTAGAACCAGATAAGTAGGTCTTGACAAGTAAATTATCGATCGAGCAAAGACCGAAACAACTTTTATCATAGTAATCGACCGCACACGATCTGATATCCTTTCCATAGGAAGATTATTTTATGCTATCAAAAAGAATTCTACCTTGTCTCGACGTGAAAGCAGGGCGAGTAGTTAAGGGAGTGAATTTTGTCAACCTTCAAGATGCCGGCGATCCGGTAGAAATGGCTCAAGTTTACAACGATGCAGGTGCCGATGAGTTGGTGTTTCTCGATATTACCGCGACTCACGAAGACCGCGATATTATCATTGATGTGGTGTACCGCACGGCCGATCGAGTGTTTATTCCGCTGACAGTGGGCGGCGGCATTCAATCTTTAGAAACTATTAAGAGTTTGTTGAGGGCTGGGGCTGATAAAGTCAGCATTAATTCGGCGGCGGTACGCGATCCTAGCTTGATTGACAGGGCGAGCGAGCGCTTTGGCAATCAGTGTATTGTAGTGGCGATCGACGCCCGCAAACGCCAAGACCCGAACGATCCCGGTTGGGATGTGTACGTGCGGGGAGGGCGCGAAAATACTGGTAAAGATGCGATCGCCTGGGCTAAGGAAGCCGCACAGCGGGGCGCGGGCGAACTGCTGGTGACGAGTATGGACGCTGACGGGACTCAAGCAGGCTATGACTTGCAATTAACCCAAAAAATCGCTGAAAGTGTCGAAATTCCGGTGATTGCTTCCGGCGGTGCGGGCAATTGCCACCACATTTACGAAGCTGTGACGGAGGGAAAAGCAGAAGCAGCTTTGCTGGCTTCTTTGCTGCATTACGGGCAGTTAAGTGTCGGGGAAATTAAGAGTTATTTGGCCGAACATCAAATTCCCGTGCGGCAAGTTTAATCTCGCGTTCGATCGGTATAAAAAGTTTTGTAGTGCGGACTTAAGTCCGCTCGTTTTGAGGACTGAAGTCCTCACTACAAACCTAACTACAAACTTAAATTACCGCGTTCGATCTATCTGAAGTCGATCCACAACCACCACACCGGCACAAACAGAATGGCAAAACTAGCGATGCCAGTCCAATCGAGATGAGCGTGGAGAAAATGCGCGAGTTTGGCGATTGCCACTACAAACACCAGATCGAAGAAAAGTTCCAGCCAAGTATCATGGCGACTGGTTTGCAATTCTCCTTCGGGGTAATTGTTTGTCTCACTTGCTCCCACATAAAGGTGCAGGGAGCGTCGCTGGTTTCGATTCATTTTCGTTGCCTAAATGTGGGGTAATTGACGACTCGATCATTATACTCAAATCCCAAAACAATGCAGCAGCAATTATTAAAAAAAGTAAGTTTACCTAATTAATTGAATGCCAACAGTAAAATCTGTTTGTATCGCAGACTTAAGTGAGCACATTTAGAGGACTAAAGTCCCTACTACAAACTTTCTCGATCGGCACCAAATGAAGCTATTACCGATCGCCAAAAGCGTACCCGCTCTTACTGAGACTCTTCCTTCTTCCTAAAATCCGCTTTCTTCTAGTACATCGATCGCAGCCAGAGCCCATCCGCTGCATCAGCTAAAAAATCCGCTGTCCTTCTTCCTCCGTCTTAGCTTTGGTCAATCTTCCATCTTGCTATAGATAGAGTTGCTTGCTATCTCTTAAGGCAGAGAAAAATTTAGATTTAGCATTAAATTTTTCCGTTTGTATTGGCGCGATCGAACTCCTGTCAGCATCTCTCGCCTTTACTAAACAACTGTTTGGTCAGCTTTTAAAGTCAAATAAAAAACAAATATTACCTGGGGCTGATTTCGATTTCATGCTTTATTAGCTACAAATTGAATTAGCTGAAATTGAATAAGTCGCAGCCGTGTCATTCTGCTGATTTTATCAAAATTAAGCAAAAGGTTGTTCAGGTTTGAGAGAGCCTAAACTTGCCAACAATCTTTATTGATGCAAACTTCTAAAACGGAGAAAAATTGTATGTCTTTTATCAGCTTTAACTTACCAGTCAAGCGTTTAGTGCGTGCTTTCGTAGCTGTTTGTTTTTGCGCGCTACTGTTTGTTTCTAATGCTTTCCCAGCTTTGGCAGTTACCAGCAGCCCGACCAAAGGTGAAGATCGACTTTTGGGCATTGAGAAAGAAGCTCAAAAAGTAGTTCTGGACAACCCGATGTCTTTGGAAGAAACTCAGGAGAAAACCAGCAAAGGACCCAATGAAGTTCAGGGAGATGCTGACATTGAAAAAATGAAAAATCCTTCTAACACCAACGCTACATCGTTCGAGCAGCAAGTTAAGAGAGTTGTCGGAAGCATCAAAGGTGACAACGATTAATAAAGTTTGTAGTGAGGACTTCAGTCCTCTCTATTTTAAGGACTGAATTCCTTACTACGAACCGAGTTGATAGCAGTCGATCGAGAGATCGAGATTTCAAATCGAATAATACAGCGGAAAAGATTTGGCATCCTTCGGCTTGACGTAAACTTTTTGCTGCGGCTGCAACTGCAAGTGGTCAAATCTTTCTCGGCTCAAATTCGCATTTACCACTTGACCGTCATCCAAGGTTAATTCTACCTGAACTTCCCATCCCAGATGGATCAAGCGGCTGATTCTTGCCGGCACAGTCGCACTATTTTCTGTAGTTTCAATCACCACATCGTGGGGTCGCAAAAACATCTCCGGGTTCGCCGAATCGAAGCCATTGTCTTGAAATATTCTCGAACTGCTGGGCAATACATTCACCGGCCCGATAAAACTCATTACAAAAGCACTAGCTGGATGGTCGTAAATTTCTGCTGGCGTACCGACT
>JBOFTL010000319.1:0-18072 GCA_051652045.1 Microcoleus sp.
GGTTATTGTGGCAGCCGACTTGTGGAAGGCACTGCAAGAAGAATTAATTATTCCTGAAAATTTTGTTTACAAATTCTTTCAAGATGAAGGAGAAATCGATCGCCAGTTTCCGGGAATAGAAGAGGGAGAAATTGCACCAACTTATAAGTTTTTGCACGATCGCATTCAACAAGCTGCCTATAGTTTAATTGCACCCGATCGTCGTGAATCAGTGCACTTAAAAATCGGTCGCTTGCTGCTGGAAAATTTGTCGGAAGTAGAGCAAAAAGAAAAGATTTTTGATATTGTAAATCAACTGAATATCGCGGTTCGATTAATTGATGGATCGGGCGATCGACTGCAACTATCTTCTTTGAATCTGGTGGCGGGGAAAAAAGCTAAAGAATCTACTGCTTACACGCCAGCTATCTCTTATTTGACGGCGGGACACCAACTGTTGCCGGAAAATAGCTGGGAAAATTATTACGAACTAACTTGCGATCTCAGTCAAGAGTTGGCAGAATGCGAGTATCTGTGCGGTAATTTTGAGGCAGCAGAAAATTTGTTTGATGAAATTCTCAGTCAAGTCAAAACTGCCGAAGAACGAGGCGCTGTTTGCAATTTGCGGATGATTTTGTATACTAATTTGGGGCGCTGGAATGATGTTTTTGATGCTGGGTTTGCGGGATTAAAATTGTTGGGTATAGATTTGCCCAGAAGTGGAGAAGAGGGATTTACAAGGGCGATCGAGCAACAATTAAATTTAGCAAAAGAGCGCGCTGCCCAAACAGCAAATCCCCTCGATTTAGTTCAAAATCCCGAAGTTGTAAGTCAAGCCCTAAAAGTCAGCATGAATTTGCTGATGAACATGATTTCCCCTGCCTATGTCTCGAATCAAGAGTTATGCACCCTATTAGTTACGAAATTAACTAATCTTTCTTTTGCATCGGGAAATTCTCCGGCTTCTGCCTTCGGATTCGTGTGGTTTGGTTGGTTGGGAATGATTTCTGATTGGCTTCCTGAAGGATATAAATCCGGTCAAGAATACGCTCAGTTAGCTATTCAATTGAACGATAAATTTCACCAAGTTAGTTTGAATTGCAAGTTGTATTTACTCTCGGGATTGGTTGATACTTGGCGGCGGCATATGAATTCAAGTATTGATTATTTATTGCAATCATTCCAGCAAGGGGTAGATGGCGGAGATTTAGTTTGGGCTGGATACACGGCCCACCATTTATTTACTAGGCGGATTATTGCGGAGGAACATCTGTCGCATATTGTGGATGAATGCCGGCAGCAAATGGCGTTTCTTCACCGCACTAAAGATGAAACGATGTACGATTTGCAAAATATGTTGTTGCACTCGGTTTATAATTTGCAAGATTTGACGCGCGATCGCTTTTCTTTTAGCGATGCAGAATTTGATGCAGAATCCTGCGTTGCTAAGTGGGAAAAGTTGGGTTTTACTTACGGTAAGGTATTGTACAATCTGTATCAAATCCAAACTTTTTATACCTATGAAAACTTTGAGGCGGCCGTAAAGCTAGCAGGCGAAACAGAAGATTTGTTAGCCTACGTGCGCGGGCAAGTAACCGAGGAAGAGTTTTCATTCTATTATTGTTTGAGCGCGATCGCCCTGTTTGCTAAATCTCCCGAATCGGCACGAGAAATTCTCGATCGCCACCTTCCCAAACTCGAAATCTGGGCTAATAATTGTCCGGAAAATTTCCTGCACAAATACTTGTTAGTGCAAGCAGAAATTAAGCGGATGTTGGGACAAAAATGGGAGGCAGTGGAACTGTACGATCGCGCGATTTCCTCGGCTCAACAATATCAATTTGTCCGCGATTTGGCTTTAGCTAATGAATTGTGCGCTAAATTTTGGCTGGATTGCGATAACAGCAAAGTTGCCCAAACTTATTTGATGGCTGCTTATTACGGCTATGCCCGTTGGGGTGCTAAAGCCAAAGTTGATGATTTAGAAACCAGCTATTCCGAATTAATTAATCCTTACCTCAATCGAGAAACTATATCGTTTAACGATAAAGAAACTTTGATCGAATCAATCGAATGGCAGGAAACGACTAATACTACTAATAACAGCGCTAGCAGCAAGCTAGATTTAGCCAGCATTATCAAAGCATCTCAGGTGCTGTCGGGGGAAATTAACCTCGATCGATTGCTGGCAACTCTGATGCAAGTGGTGATGGAAAATGCCGGGGCTGATAAGTGCGCTTTGGTGCTGCGAGAAGCAGCAACATGGACGATCGCAGCAGTTGTAAATACAGTAAATAAGGGCGATCGAGAAATTCCTAAAAGTCCGATCGATTATGTTAAGCGGGGTGGTGAAACTGTGGTGATTTCCGATTTAGCTGCCGAAACTAAATGGATTGCTGATGCTTATTTTGCCACGCACCATCCTCGAAGTATTTTATGCGCGCCGATCGTCAATCGCGGTGAGTTAACGGGCGTTATTTACCTAGAAAATCACTTGACAAATAATGCTTTTACTGCCGATCGAGTAGAAGTTTTAAATATCCTGTGTTCTCAAGCTGCAATTTCTTTAGAAAATGCCGTCCTTTACAACACTTTAGAACAAAAAGTTGTCGATCGCACCCGAGAACTTTCTCAAACACTCGATCGTCTCAAAAGTACGCAAAAACAGTTAGTAGAAGCTGAAAAAATGGCAGCATTGGGCAGTTTGGTAGCCGGAGTAGCGCACGAAATCAATACTCCAGTAGGAACCAGCATTACCGCCGCTTCTACTTTAGCCGATGAAACGCGGGGTTTTGTGGAGGCAATATCGGGCGGCAATTTGAAGCGATCGATCTTGCAAAATTATACAGAATTAGCCAGTGAGAGTACCGACTTAATTTTAAGTAACTTGCAGCGGGCTGGAGAATTAATCCAAAGTTTCAAACAAGTTGCTGTAGATCGAGTCAGTTTAGAAAAACGTCCGTTTGCGGTCAAATCTTATCTAGAAGAACTAGGAATCAGCTTAGCGCCGAAATTGAAACAAAGCAACTGCATTTTGACCGTTGAAGGCGATATAACAGTAATTATTGACAGTTATCCGGGAGCCGTGGCGCAAATTATCACTAATTTAATTGTAAATTCGATCGGTCACGCCTATCCAGCAGGCGGTGAAGGTAAACTGCATTTAAATGTCAAACGTGAAACCGCGAATTTGCTTGTCATCACTTACAAAGATGACGGGTGCGGAATTCATCCTGAAAACTTGCCTAAAATCTTCGATCCTTTCTTTACCACTGCTAGAAATCGCGGAGGTAGTGGCTTGGGACTGCATATCGTATATAATTTAGTTACGCAAAAGTTGCAAGGAAGTATTGAAGTGCAAAGCGAGATAAATGCGGGAACGGTATTTGCGATCGCTTTACCTTTAATCCATGCTGCTTAACAGCAATCTTTCAAACTTTGTCAGGCTTAATAAAAATCTACTCCGAGTTTTGGGGTTTTGCTGATTAACAGGAAAGCACTCATTTAATTATCATCACTGGAGATACACCGAGAATGCTTCACGAAGACGTGGTAAAGTCCATCGACGAGATAGTGTTGTTAGAGGATGATTGTATTTTGTTAATTGAAGATGATGAAAAAAGTGACCCAAAATTGTCACTCACAGATTCTTCAACAACAGAAACTCCAGGTTGGAGAGTGATGATTGTAGATGATGATGCAGCGGTTCACCAAGCAACAAAACTGGCGTTGAAAAACTTTTGTTTTGAGAACAAGTATCTAAATTTGATATCTGCTTATTCTGGGGAAGAAGCTAAAAGAATCATTGCCGATCGCCCCGATACAGCTTTGATTTTATTAGATGTGGTGATGGAAACCAATGATGCCGGATTGCAAGTAGTAAAATACATTCGGGAGGAATTGAAAAATTACCACGTGCGGGTAATTTTGCGCACCGGACAGCCAGGAGACGCGCCGGAAGAATCGGTAATTGTCAATTACGATATTAATGATTACAAGCTTAAAGTGGAATTGACAAGACAAAGGTTAATTACCACCGCGATCTCAGCCCTGCGATCGTATCGTGATGTAGTAGCACTATCAGAAAGCCGCCAAATTTTAGAAAAACAAAAAGCCCAAATTTCCCAAACTTTGCACCAACTCAAAGAAACCCACCTCCACCTCATCCAAACCGAAAAAATGTCGGCATTGGGTCATTTACTAGCTGGAGTTGCCCACGAAATTAATAATCCCCTCGGCTGCATTATGGGGAACCTCCAGCAAACAACAATTGCCGTGCGAGATCTGATAGAATACATTGAGTTATGCTCAAAAAAAGTTCCTCATTCAGACTGCGAACTTGCAGAAAAAGCGGAAGAAATTGACCTAGAGTTTGTTTTAAAAGACCTGCCTAAAATGCTAGGATCTATGCAAGCGGGAAGCGATCGCATCCATACGCTGTGCAACGCGATGCGAACCTTTGCCCGCGCCGATCGAGAAACCAAAGTTTTAGCAGATATCCATGACGGGATTAACAGTACGTTAAGCATTTTACAGTATCGGCTGAAATCTAACGCCAAACGTCCGGCAATTCAAATTCTCAGAGATTGCGGTAAATTGCCTAAAATCCCATGCTATTTAGGACAATTAAATCAAGTATTCATGAATATTCTAGCGAACGCGATCGACGCCCTAGAAGAGTCGAATGCCGGACGAACTTTTGCAGAGATTGAAGCAAATCCCAATCAGATTTTGATTACAACACAAATGCTGGGATTCAACCAAATAGCTATCAAAATCAGAGACAATGGAGTGGGAATTGACGAGGCAGTGAAAGATAGAATTTTTGACCATTTATTCACGACAAAAATCGTGGGTAAAGGCACTGGTTTGGGGTTATCGATTAGCCGGAAAATAGTTGAAGAAACCCACCGAGGTAGTTTGAGTTGTACTTCGGTGAAAGGTGAAGGGACGGAGTTTGAAATTGTACTGCCGATCGAT
Organism: Microcoleus sp.; assembly: GCA_051652045.1. Classification (GTDB taxonomy): domain Bacteria; phylum Cyanobacteriota; class Cyanobacteriia; order Cyanobacteriales; family Microcoleaceae; genus Microcoleus. Next base: position 4,960 of record JBOFTL010000319.1, read on the forward strand.
TAGAAAGCTGAGTTAAAATCCCCCTAAATTCCCCTTAACAAGGGGGACTTTGAGTCAAGGTACGTAGTTGCGATGAAAGCGCTCTTAGCTTAGATCGGGAAAGAGCGCGCTTTGCGCAACTACATACCTAATTTATTTGACGACACTTACCTAAAAACTGCTGTATCTCTCAATTCGATCGACCTAACACGATATAAATCCCAAATATTGAGTTTACTGAGGCTGACATTTACCCGCACGAATTAAGCCGACGCGACGGGCGATCGCATCTGCCGCAGAATCGTAGGGTCCCCACTTTTCAACTATGGCGGTATCTGTTGTTTGGAATCGATCGCTAGGAATAATTTCGCAAGTCCCGGCGGGACGTTTAACTATATAAAATCCGGTGGCTGCTGTCATCTTTAAAATACAGATAAAATCACAAAAATTTTGCTAGTTCAATGCAAGCTTAAATTATATCACAGTATCGATCGAACAGTTAGTTCGTAGTAAAGACTTTAGTCCTTAAAGTTCGTAGTAAAGACTTTAGTCCTTAAAGTTCGCAGTCAGGACTTTTGTCCTTTAAATCTGCGGACTTCAGTCAGCACTACAAACCTGCTGTTTTCAATTACAATAATAACAGCCAATCACCCAGAGTGAAACACAGCAATGGTTACACAAATGCAATCTCCCGATAAATCAAAAAATATCTACCCCGATGACAGCGGAGAACCCATGTCAGACAATACCGAACAATTGCGATTAATTGTTTGGATTAAAGAAAACTTAGAATTGTTATTTGCCAACATTGCTGATGTCTTCGTAGCGGGAAACTTACTGTGGTATTCCACAGAAGGAAATAACAAACTATCTCAAGCACCTGATGTAATGGTAGTCTTCGGCAGACCCAAAGGTTATCGAGGTTCCTACCAACAATGGAATGAAGAAAACATCGCACCGCAAGTAGCATTTGAAATTTGGTCGCCCAGCAATCGTTTCATCCCGATGCTGCAAAAACTGAAATTTTACGAACAATATGGGGTAGAAGAGTATTATTTGTACGACCCCGAACACTGCGACTTAACAATATGGCAGCGAGTTGGGGAAGAATTAGAAGAAATCGAACAAGTAAAAGGTTGGGTAAGTCCGAGGATGGGAATCAGGTTTCAAGTATTAGAAACAGAATTACAAATATTCATGCCCGATGGAACACCATTTATGAGTTTTGTGGAACTGGCTCAACTGCGAGAACAAGCGGAAGCGAGAGCTACTGATGCAGAATTGCGCGCTCAGAATGCAGAAGCTTTGCTCGAACAAGAACGATCGCGATCGCAAGCTTTAGCAGCCCAACTTCGAGCACTGGGAATCGATCCGAATCAAATTTAAATAGTTGACAGTTACTTCGTAGTAAGGACTTCAGTCCTTATTTTTGAGGACTGAAGTCCTCACTACAAACCTTTTAAAAAACCCGATTTTTTCAAGAAACCGGGTTTCTAATTAGGAGGAAACTAATTAATGCTTGCCATTACCATTGCCATTGCCATTAGTTACCAAAACCCGCTTCGCTAAAGGTTCCGGTACTTCCTGCAAGCGATCGAATTCCCAATCGAAAAAGCCGACTCCCATCGTTTGCGATCGCAATTCAACGATCGAATCTTGCATTTCTGCTAGCGGCAAATAAGCGGAAACTGTATCCCAACCTTTCCAGCCAAATTTGGCTTCGTAACCGAGAATTTGACCCCGGCGGCCGCTGACCAATTGCAATACTTTTGAGGTAAACTCGTTCGGAGTGTGAATTTCTACTTTCGCGATCGGTTCCAGCAACACGGGTTCGCATTTTGCCATCCCTTCTTGCATCGCCAACCGCGCTGCCTGTTTGAAAGCTTGTTCGGAACTGTCAACGGAATGGTAAGAACCGTTAATCAGCGTTACCGCCACATCTACCACCGGGAAACCCAAAGGCCCGCGATCTAAATATTCCCGCACGCCGACTTCCACGCCGGGAATGTACTGTTTCGGTACGACGCCACCGACGATTTTTTCGCTGAAATTGAAGCCATCTCCCCGAGGCTGCGGTTTGATGTCGAGGTACACGTCGCCAAACTGTCCGTGCCCGCCGCTTTGGTGTTTGTAACGCCCGTGGATGGAGGATGCGGGTTTGCGGATGGTTTCTTTGTACGGCACTTGCGGTAAGTGAGTTACCATCGGCAGGTTATACTTGCGGCGCAACCTGTCTAAAGCTACTTTCAGGTGGATTTCGCCTTGACCCCAAAGTATAATTTCGTGGGTGTCGCCGTGTTGTTCCCAAACTAAAGAGGGATCTTCTTCTAGCAATTTTGCCAAAGCAGCGGTCATTTTTACTTCATCGTTGCGCTTTTCTGGGGCGATCGCCAGCGCGTATACTGGCGACAGCATCGCGGCTTTTGGCATTTCTACCGATGTATCAGCAGCCAGCAAATCCCCGGTTTTCAAGCCTTCCAGCCTGCCTAAAGCGACGATTTCCCCGGCATTTGCAGATGTCAAACTTTGAGTTTGCAGCCCGTTTAAGCGGTACAAACCGTTAACCCGCAACCCGTTTAAAGTTGCGCCGTCTGTCAAAGTGCCTCGCCACACCCTCACTAAAGATAGTTTGCCGCCCTGGGGTGTATAGTAAGTTTTTAAAACTTGAGCTAAAACGCTACCGTCACTGTGTTTAATGTCGCGCCGATAAGCCGTAGTTTCCGGAGTCGGGGCTTCCTTCAGCAAAGCTTGCAGCAAGGGGCGCACTCCAAAATCTTGTTCGGCAATACCGATGAACACGGGCACGATTAAATCTGCACCCAATTCCATTTTGAAATCGCGGGTAATTTCTTCAGTGTCGGGATTGATTTCTTCCAGTAATTCTTCAAGTAAATGGTCGTCAAAATTTGCCAATTCTTCCAGCATTTGCTGCCGGGCTGCTGTTTCTTCTGCTTTGAGGTGTTCTGGGAGGGGGACGGGATCTGCGGGGGCTCCCGGATGGTAGTGGTAAGCTTGTTCGGTAACTAAATCGATAAAACCGACGATTTGATGGCCTTTGCCGATGGGATATTGATGGGGTACCAGAGGCCTGCTAGAAACTGATTTGAGGGCGTTGAGGATGTCAGTAAAGTTGCTGCCGCAAGTGGTTTCATCAGTGCAAGCCCGATCGATCTTGTTGATAAAAACTAAGTGCGGAATTTCCCAATCGTCGAGGAATTTGAACAAAGGTGCTAGAGTTAAAGCGCGATCGGTTATCGGTTCGCAAACTATTACTGCAGCATCTACTCCCATAAGTGCGTTGAGAGTTTCTTGAGCAAATTCGATCGAACCGGGACAGTCAAGAAAAGTGAAGCGAACATCTTCATATTCTGCACTCGCGGCATTCACTTCTACACTCATTTGGCGATCGCGCGCTTCGGGAGAAGCATCACCTACAGTATTAGCATCTTTTGCATTACCTTTGCGGGTAATCGCCCCTGTCACCGACAGCAAACTTTCCAACAGTGCGGTTTTACCGCTTAAATAAGGGCCGACAATTGCAACGTTCCGCGCGGCCCTAATAACTTTTTGGCTCATAATTGCCTCCTACTGAATCCTACTGAATTGGCAAGGGGTAGGTGAAGGAAAGGAGAAAAGAATTTTTCAGAAAAACAACTTATGTTTTTGCGCTAGTTTTACGGATTTCTCCGATCCCTTCCATTGGGAAATCACAACTGGGAAATCACTTTTTCCTGTGTTGTCTTCCTTAGTTTAAACACAAATTGCTCTCACAATTCGTTAATTCCTATGAAGTATTAAATATTTTTGTAAATCAAAATTTAGAGTTATTACAAAACCTAATTTTAGGATTTTCCATTGCCAGCAAATGCTTTCAGGATGCTACAGCAGGACACGGCAGTGCCGTGTCCCTACCTGAAAAGGATTGGGTTTTCTCTTGTTTCCAGAGCCTGCATTTTTATGCAGAGTCAGAGGTTGTGGTTCGATCGTAACACAGTTTTTGTGGGTTTTTGTAGTTTTCCAGCTATACATAAAAACGCAGGTTGAGAGTAAATTGCAGAAATTTGCTAAAATATTAATAAGTAAAGCACTCTCGATCGAGCATATGGTAAGTTCTATTTTAGTATGTTGCTGCCGAATTCATTTACCATCGATCTAATAACAGTAAGGTGCGCAGTGCGCACCCTACATTAATTGAGGACTGAAGTCCTCACTACGAACCGTCTATCTGTATTCCAGCAAAAGTTTGGGTATTATTTATTTTTTAACAGAGGCCCAATTATTTCAATGCGATTGGTGACTATTCCATCAAGCGGCAAATTTTTGACCCCTGCTAAATCTTCCTGAGTATCCACCTCTATGACATACAATTTAAGTCCGGCGGCGCGCGCTTGGACTAAAAAAAGATTGGAAGACCAACCGGGAGTATATTTGAGATAACGAGTCGGAATTCCTAAAGCATATTTGCGACAAGCTGGAGATACGCTACCGGAAAACACCATTGCCAAGTATTGAGGAATGCAATCTTTCATTTCCTTGCGAGTTGGGAAAATTTTTTGCACCTCCGGTACTTCTCGATTCAGCAGTTGATATTGTGCGTCTCCCGAAAATAAGTAAATATTTTGACGCTGTTGTGGCGGATATTTTTTTAAAGAATTTCCCAAAATTTTGATTGTTTTGTCAAATTGGTCTTTTTGGTCAACGAGAAATTTGCGATCGGGAAACTCCCGCATGATTTCATCAAATGTTGGCATCATGCCGATAAATTTGCCGCGAAATGGATAGGTTTTGCCATTATCTGCGGTATAACCGTATCCAATATCTAACTTTTTCAAAGTTGCCATACTTTGCTCGTGAGTGATTCCCTTGCCATTAGTCCGACAATCGATCGTCCAATCGTGAAATACAGCTAGTTGATTGTCAGTGGTAGGGTGGATATCAATTTCTACGAGGTCTGCACCGTAATTAAATGCTTCACGAATTGAGGAAATAGTATTTTCTAAAAAATTATGGGTAGGTGGATTGATGATAGCCGCCGTGCAGGTTTCATTTGTGAGATTTTCCAAAGGAAATGTTTGGTGAACTCCTCGGTGTGCAATTAGGGTAAATGATGGTGGTTTGGGCGGTAGGGGACGGGGAAAGTAGAGGTATGCTGCAAGTCCTAAAATTAGGGTTGTTAAACCTCCCAAAGGTAGCAATACATATTTACACTTCTTGCTGAGTACCAACTTTTGCTCCCGAGTCATGGTATTTCCTCCTCCAAATCACCCTACGGATAGAGTGCGTGCATAAATCCTGCGATCTTTACATAATATTCAATTTAACAAAATCAATTACCGATGCTAATCCTTCTCGTGTTTTCAAGTTAGTAAATACAAAAGGTTTTGCTCCGCGCATCTTTTTAGTATCCCGTTCCATCACGCTCAGGTCTGCTCCGACATAAGGTGCGAGGTCGGTTTTATTAATTACTAACAAATCGGATTTAGTAATTCCCGGTCCGCCTTTACGGGGAATTTTATCGCCCGCAGCTACATCAATTACGTAAATTGTCAAGTCTACTAATTCCGGGCTAAAAGTGGCGGCCAGATTGTCGCCACCACTTTCTACTAAAACTAAATCTAAATCCGTGAATTTCGCTTCCATTTGTTCGATCGCCACTAAATTAATCGAAGCATCTTCGCGGATTGCTGTGTGGGGACAGCCTCCGGTTTCTACTCCCAAAATGCGATCGCTTTCTAAAGCTTGACTTCGCACCAAAAACTGCGCGTCTTCTTGGGTGTAAATATCGTTAGTCACGACAGCAATCTTGTACTGTTCCCGCATCGACTTGCACAAAGCATCAACTAAAGCAGTTTTACCCGAGCCCACCGGGCCAGCAATTCCCAAACGAAAAGCAACCATACGATTTTAGATTTTGGATTTTAGATTTTGGATTTTGGTAATGGGTAATTGGATTTTGGATTTTGGATTTTGGTCAACTATCAACTCTCAACTATCAACTCTCAACTGAATTTTCAACTCCGAAACAACCGAGTGTACTGAGTTTCATGAGCCATGCTAGCCAGTGCCAAACCCCAACTGCAACTACCCAAGTCATCATCTGCTAATTGTAAAACTTCTTGCGCCGTACAACTAATTTGCGATTGCAAATCTAACAGTAACTGCTGACCGGCGGTTTGACCGATCGGAATTAATTTAACCCCCGCACTCGCTAAATTTGCCGCCCAACTGTATAAATATCCTAACAGAGCTGTTTCCTCTGCAATCTGCCAGCAAGCGGCAGCAATGCCAAAAGAGATCGCAAAATTGCACGGATTTCCTGCAGCTTCGACCAACTCTTTTACTGGAATTATTAATTGAGAAGTTGCGGGCGATCGCAAATCCAGCAGCAACTTGATCGAAGTTCGCCCCATTTGCCAACTTTGCAACCGCAATTCTTCTGTTTCCTTTGCAGCAGTGGCCCAATCATTCCAGTAACTCAAAGCTGCTAAATCTCCCGCAACAGCAGCTCTCAAAGCGCGCGCAACTACCGCAGCTTCTACCCGAATCGCTCCGAATTGCAGGGAATTTTCCAGCCAATTTTTCAAGCTAGTTTCGCTGTCGATCGCCCCCATTTCCACCAAGCTTTCGATACCTTCAGAGTAACTGAAAGCTCCCACAGGTGCAAAGGCTAGCTGCAATAAATATAAAAGAGAATTATTCTGAGAATTTGGTTCGTTTGACATTACGTAATATTTAGGTTTGAGGTTTGAGGTTTGAGGTTGAAGGTTTGAGGTTGAAGGCTGATTCCCTACCACCTACTAGCTACGGTGCGAATAAACCGATCTGTGTAACGAAGTATCAAGTTGATAAAAACCTTGGGATTGCTTTCCTACGGATCGCTGGGCTAACGCTTCACTTCGTGGAGCTCGCAATGACATAGTTATAAATTTTCGTACCGACTTACTTACCTATTTCTTCCTTCTTCCTTCTTCCTTTTTCCTTCTTCCTTTTTCCTTCCTCTTAATGCCTGGGGCGGGTACCCCAGGCCGATCGCTGCCAATTCTCGATAAACTTAACTTGCCAAACTCCCCATACTCAGCGGCACCATCTCGCCGTGTACCGTCAGTCCCAATAACATCGGCTCATTAGGTCGTATTAACTCTCCAGTAAGCGCGCAGCGTTCCTCTTGCTGTGCGGTAGCATCAATGCTGGCTCGAATATCCGATCTCGTAAACATCTGGCGATACTCTCCAGATTTTTGCTGCACATAATTCCACAGCAAATCTCGAATCAAAGCCTGATAGCCCCGATCGCCCGCTAGCTCCTTCAATCTCTCCTTGAGATCTCGTTCCAAGCGAATGCTAGTGACTTCCATTTCAGTGGTTGAGGTTCTTGGTAGTGTATGCATCACAATTTCTCCATAAAAGGGTGGACATATCTGTAATATCAGTGTAGTATGTTTACAGCCAGATGTAAAAGCTCTCTTATCACTTTTCTGCCTTCTGTGAAATTTCTCCCCCACTACTGCTGTTATCAACTCGATCGCGATCGCCCCCAGGGTCGCGCACACTCATCGCGGCACCTCCTCACGGCGGTTTCCGTCATGTTTGCTGGATGCCTTCGAGGGGACACAGGCCTTTTTAAAGGCGGTTATAGTGGATTAGGACAAGTTTCAGAAATTAATTGCAATGAGGCAGACCTAGAAGGTTTGCGGGTCAAAGAGCCACATCGCAAAGTGCGAAGCGGGAGGTACGGCTAAACGACTGTACCCGAACAGGATGAAAATTTGCCTTCAGCAGTTTTTCTAGCCCCCGCTTCTTCAGGAGAGAAGCGGGGGCATTTGATTTTAGTCAAAGGTGCAAGAGTAAGAGAAAAAGTTTCGATTTGTAGGGACACGATCTCGTGCGTGTCCGATTGACATCCCGAATCGCAAATCGACAACTCCCAGTCGAAAATCTCAAATTCAAAATCAATCAAGAGGAGGACCAGCCGTGACCGTAGCAACCGATGTATTAAGGCAATCCGTAGTGGTATTTTCCAAAAATTACCTGCCGATGAGCCGCGTCAACATCAAACGGGCGATCGTACTTTTGGTCACTGGCAAGGCCGAACCTCTGGATTTTACCACCGGCAACGGCTGGCTGGTGCGATCGCCCAGCACCGCCATTCACGTACCCGAACAAATCCGTTTGACTTTCGCCAACAGCGAACGCCTGTGGAAGGTGCCACCGGTCAACCGTCGGGAAGTTTTGCGCCGCGACGCCCATTCTTGCCAATACTGCGGCAGCAACAAGCATTTGACGCTGGATCACGTCATGCCCCGATCGAAGGGAGGGCAGCACACTTGGGATAACGTGGTAACTGCTTGCGAAAAGTGCAATTCCCGCAAGGGCGATCGTACTCCAACGGAAGCTGCTATGCCACTGCGAGCTAAGCCCAAGGCCCCCATGCACCCGACTGTTGCTTTTGCCGAACTGTTTTGGCACGAACATCAAATTGGGGAATCGCAAATTGGTAATTGGTAGTTGGTAACAGTTGACAATTGACAGTTGACAGTTGACAGTTAGTCAATTCGTCCTTTTAGACAGCAGATTGAGATCCTGTTTTTCGCTGACAAGTGACAGTTGAAAGTTGACAGTCAGTCAATCCTTGCTCCGAGAAGGCGGCTTGAAATCAAATTTTTTTGCTGACAATTGTCCGCTGTCTGTCTGCTGAAAAGTAATTGTTTGTTGCTAATTTCTCAGAGGAAAGGATTCAAGGGAGAATTATTAACTTTTTCATTTCTTGATTCCTTCCTGCCCGATTCCAGATGCCCGATCCCCGATGCCAGATTTTCGATTTTTCATTTCAAATTCCAAATTTAGGGCTGTCAATATGCTGAAGTTGACTTACACTGAAACGGGCTTTAACCTAGAGCGTTTGGTTCAATCTCCCGAACAATTAGTAGCACTGCGAGTCGTGTTGGCCATGCGAGTTGGTCAAAGCATTTGCGTCGAACCGAGCACGGCGGCGTTTTTGCTACCCGCGAATTTGCCCGAACTGTCGTTGTTGGAAACAGAAATCCGGCGCGACGGTACGGACTCGATCGCCCTTTGCGTTGCAGATGCTGATTTCGTGGAAGTGACTCTGCGCGGTACTTGGATTTCTGGGGGACCTGAATCTGCTGATGGATTATTTGCAACCGTATTGAGCGATCGGGCGGAGTTGTTGCTACTCAAACTTTGGTCGGATACTCTGGCTGCTGCTTCTGTTGCTGAAGAAGTAGGAGATTGACGTACTCCCCTGACTAAAAGTCGAGGGGATTCTCAAAGGTTGCATGAAGGCGGGTTAAAAACCACGCCTTCATGCTTTCTTCTTCCTGATTCGGCGGTTGAAACCGCTACTACACGAACGAAGTCCGCCTGCGCGGACTAAGGAATATTAGAAATAACGGAGGTATTTAAGCAGAGTTTGATATCACTACTAATTGATTTTTAAGGACTGAAGTCCTTACTACGAACCTAGGGAATTTATGAGCTTAAAAATCTACTTCCTGCGACACGGTGAAACAACTTACAGCAAAACAGGCGGTTTCTGTGGCGATTTAGATCCAGAATTAACCGATGCAGGTTTTCAAATGGCCCAACAATTTGCTGCAACTTACTCGAAATTACCTTGGGATGCTGTTTATGTTAGCCCCATGAAACGCACGATCGCAACTGCAAAACCTTTGTGCGATGCTGTAGGAATTGAAATGCAAATCCGTGACGGTTTGAGAGAAATTAAGTACGGTGAATGGGAAGGCAAAACTTTAGAATCAGTCAAACAAGAATACCCTGAAGATTATATTAATTGGCTGACTGAACCTGCTTGGAATGCACCTAGCGGCGGCGAAACTTCCGTGCAAATAGCTAGTAGGGCTTCCCTAGTTATTGCAGAAATTGAGGAAAAACATCAAACAGGAAATGTCTTAGTTGTCTCGCACAAAGCTACTATTAGAATTATTCTGTGCAGCTTGTTGGGAATAGATTTGGGGCGTTACCGCGATCGCATTGCCGCTTTAGCTGCTTCTGTAAGTATTGTTAAATTCGATGTCCGCGGGCCTCTGCTGGAAGTTTTAGGCGATCGATCGTACATGGATGAAACTCTTCGCAATTTACCCGGTACTTAATAATAGTAAGGTGCGCACTGCGCACCCTACATTCTCAATAGTAAGTCGCGCAGTGCGCACCCTGCATTCTAAAACTAAAGAGCGCCTATATAAGACAATCCTAAAATTGTACCTGCTCCCAAAATATGACCGAAGCAAGTGGTTCCGACAACAGCACCCAAACCAAAACCGCCAAACATATTTGAGGATGGCATTGCCGGCCCCGTGCTGGGATTTTTGATGGTTAATTTGCCGAAAGCAATGGCTAGAATATTGCAGACAATCATAATTAGCCCGATTGTGGGGCTCCATTCTACGGTTCTGGGAACAACAGCCATTAAAATTGTTGTCATCATCGCGATCGGCTCCTTAAAAATTTAGTCAATGAAAATCTAATGATGAAGGTATATCAAATAAATGTAGCGCTTGGCTACAAATCGCATTAATACTTAACATTTTGATAAATTTCTTCATTTTATGCGATAGTCAGTAGTCAGTAGTCAGTAGTTAGTAGTTAATAGTCATCAGTCAGTAGTCATCAGTCAACGATCGACTCTCAACTAAGAGGGCGGGCACGGGGGCACCGCCCCTACCTATCAACTATCAACTGTTTAACATGAAAATTTTAGTTTTAAATGCAGGATCTAGCAGTCAAAAAAGCTGCTTTTACGAACTAAACAACAAGCTTCCCGATCGCCCGCCACAAGCCCTTTGGGAAGCGCAAATAGACTGGAATCATAGCGAAAAATTAGGAGAATTGAAAGTCAAAACAGCAAAGGGCGATCGGCTTGAGGAAGAAATAGCTTCAGAGTCTCGCAAAGCTGCTATCGATCGAATGTTAGAGACTCTGTGGCAAGGTAAAACTCAAGTAATTCACAGCTTAAATGAAATCGATATTGTCGGACATAGAGTAGTACATGGCGGCCAAGACTACCAGCAAAGTACGCTAATTTCACCGGAAGTAAAAAGTGCGATCGACCGTTTATCTCTCTTCGCTCCCGTTCACAATCCCGTTAATTTAGAAGGCATCGAAGCCGTCGAAAAAATCCTCCCAAATGTACCGCAAGTAGCAGTATTCGATACAGCTTTTCATTCAAATTTGCCACCCGCTGCTTTTGTTTATCCCGGCCCCTACGAATGGCTGGAAAATGGAATTCGCCGCTACGGTTTTCACGGCACCAGCCATCAGTATTGCACTCGCAGGGCCGCTCAAATTCTCAACCGCGATTTAGCTGATTTGCGGTTGATTACTTGTCATTTGGGCAACGGATGTTCGCTGGCCGCCGTTCGCGGCGGCAGGAGTATTGACACGACAATGGGTTTTACTCCATTAGATGGTTTGATGATGGGAAGTCGATCGGGCGCGATCGATCCTGGTATTATCATTCATTTATTCAGGCGATCGAATCTCACTGCTGCCGAACTAGATAATATTCTAAATCGGAATTCTGGTTTGAAAGGAATTTCTGGAGTGTCTGGCGATATGCGGCAAATTTTGGAGGCGATTAAAGATGGCAATTCTCGATCGCAACTAGCATTGGATATTTACCTGCACCGCTTGCGTGCCGGTATTGGTGCAATGCTGGCGAGTTTAGGAGGATTAGATGCTTTAATTTTTACTGGGGGAGTTGGAGAAAATGCAGCGGTTGTTAGAGCTGCAACTTGCGAAAATTTGGGATTTATTGGGTTAAAATTGGATGGAGAAAAGAACGCGCGATCGAGCGTGGATGAAGATATTGCAACAGTTGATTCAGCAGTGAGAATTTTGGTAGTTCACACCCAGGAAGATTGGGAAATTGCCCGAGAATGTTGGGAGATTTTTCGCAAGTAAATTATATCGATGACGGTCGATCGAACTCGGGAGAAGGAGACTTGAGAAGTTAATAGTTAATATTTGGTAATTGGTAATGGGTAATTGGTAAATCGATCCATATCAACTCACTCTGTTGTGCGAAAAAGCAGATGGCGTCAATCCAGTTACGGGAGTTGCTACGCAAGAAAGTTTGGGATGCAGTTAAATATAATTAATCAGAGGATAGATCGCCCGGATTTTTTATCTAGGTTTGGATAGTTTTGTCCATACATTTAGCGATTGCAGTATTCGAGACTATTGGGATGAGCAAAACTCTCTGATGGTCGATCGCGATCTTAACGCCGCGATTAATCTCAAGAAACTGGGGTTGGGCATTTTCCCCAGTATAAAACGCCGTAACGGGAATCTTTCTGTAGTCGGAACTATGGATCACAGTACCGTGAAGGAAATTTTGCATACCCTTCATCGGGCTGCAAAGATGCCTACATCATAGCTGTAATCAGCTTGATGTAGGAGTATGTCACAAGCTGTTTAATGTATCTGGATCTGTTTCAACCAACACTCAACATCCACAGATAGAGTTTGGCCCAACTCCAACAACTGTCGGATCTCTGACAACTCCCAACTGGTGTCAAGAGTCGCACCATCTAACTCAGCAATCTGGTTAGCGAAACCCTCGCAGACGATCGGGCTTTCACCAGCCGCAGCTTTCCGTTGCAGCCATCCCAAACACAGCGGCACGATTTGACTGTACAAAGCCTCGAAATACAGTTCCTGAGATTGGCCCAGACACAGACCCAAATTCAGTCGTTCGCCCGCAGCAATCAAACGTTCGATCGTGCCGATGTCAGTTTTTAACTTGAGGGGCGATGGATCTTCAACACTTGCATCCGATCCCGATCGCAGCAACCCATCAAGAGTTCGCCACACCAAGTTTTCCAAAATTTGCTTGACTTCCGGCACCTTCAACTGACAGCGGAGATGTCCCGCTTCAGTCGCGATCGCCTCGATTTCCGCTAGCAGGGCTTCCGGGTCTTCTGTTTCCAGTTCCAAAGCTTTCGCTACAGTCAAGCAGCGGTGTCCCAAAGCCACCTCAGCAGCCACCTGTAGCTCCAGTGGCACCGCCAACTCGTCACGGTGGAAAGCCATCATCACCCCGTAATTTTCGCGGTAAACCTGAGTGTAAAGCTGATCCAACCGAGTTAAATTTTCC
>JBOFTL010000320.1:0-11299 GCA_051652045.1 Microcoleus sp.
GGTTTTGATAATTTAAATAATCGGTTAACTAAAGGGAAAACAGAGCAAGCAGACACAGAAAAATCTCTGGCTGAATTCCAGAAAGAACACCGCGAATTGGGTTTGAAAAAAGCCGATTTAGAAAAACAGATTCCAGAGAAACAAAAACAAATTGCTGATAAAGACAAAGAAATTGAAGGGACAGAAAGTGCGATCGCCCAAAGTAAATCGAATTTATCGACAATTTCCGCAGTACAACTGACGAATATTCCAAGTGCGATCGCATCTACAGATACAGCAATTCAGCAGCAAAAATCGGCGGTACAAGGCTATCAAAATCAGATCGGCCAAGCCTTTGCCACTGCTAATTCATTGGAACAGCAACGGCAAGCTAATCAAAATGCAGCTAATTACTGGAACAGTCAGATTTATGTATTTAATGCCGATGCTTATCTAGCTTATAACCCTGATGTTGCAAGGGTTTTTGGCTGGAACCACGTATTAGCTTATCGACATTATCTCTTGTATGGCAGATCCGAAGGAAGATTGCCAAATCCACAAGCGGCCGTCCATCGAAATAATCATCAAGCTGCTGCTAATTCTTTTGCTCAACAGCGAGATTTAGCTACCTCCAATGCACAACAACTAAATGCCACTTTGCAGCCTCAAATTGCAGCGGCTCAACAACAAATAGGCAAACTGGAAGCAGACAAAAACATTTTAGTTCAGCTATCAGGATTAAATACCCAACTGTCGCAACAACAACAGCAGCGGGATAATCTTGTCAAAGATTTGGATAAGCTGAATCAACAAAAAGTTGATACCGAACAAAAACTGATTGACAAATATCGCGAAATCGAACTAACTAATAAATACTTGGAACAAGTTGAAGGTGAAGTCGATCGCCTGCAAAGTCGCCTCGATGTTCTCAATCGCACAGGTGTTTTACAAACCAAATACCAGCAGGATTGGAACGCATGGCAGCAAGCAAATCAAACTCAAGTAACTGCCACTGAATCTCTATTAGCTACCCGTCAAGCTGGAGTAGCAGACAGGCAACAATTGGCAGATTTGCAGTCACAATTAAAGCCCGCTCAAGAGAATCTGCAAAAAGGGCGATCGCTCGAAACATCTCTTGCCGGTACTCAACAAGCTCTCGCTTTTACCAACTTACAAATCGGCAACCAAAATTTAGTAATTCAAAGTGCGATCGATAACGATCCAGGCCTCGCAGCAGCGGAACGATATCAATTAAATTTAGCTGATACCAGTCGGCAAAAAACCTGGTATTGGAACGGCAGTGCTTGGGCTTACAACGCTGGGGAAGCGGCCGCCTATCGCAGTCATTTGCAAGCAGCTTCATTTATCGCAGATGAGCGAAACAAATTGTGGCAGCGCCGTCAAGATGCAGCGAAGAAAATTAACGAATTAACTCAGAAAGCGGCAGAACAACAGTCACAAATTGCCAGTTTTAACTCCCAGTTGCAAGCCTTGGGGGGAATCCCGCAACTTGAGGCAGAGTTTAATCGAGTGCAAAGTGCGATCGCATCTGTAAATCAGCGCTTGCAACCCCTGCAAAATCGCGAAGATCGACTGATTCAAACCATCAAAAATGCAGCATCTCAGGCGGCAAATCTGGCCGCCGAAATGGCGCAAACAACTCAATTAAAATCAACTTCACTGCGTCAGCTAATTGGTTTGGGAATGCTGGCTTCCGAATCCGATGTTGATTTCTTTGCAACACAAGTCGAGCCGCAAGTCAACACTCATTTGCAAAAATTGCGCGGCCAAGGTCACGATTTGACCGATCGAATCGACAGCATTAATAACTTAGTTACTAATTGGGAACAGCAACTCGCCAATACAACCGCTCCAGAGGAGCAAGAATATCTGAAGAGTTCGATCGAGATGTCAAAATCTCAAATTAGCAGTTTAGAAGCATTGAAAGCATCGAGTCTGACTGCTGCTGACGATTTAGAAAAATTGCTGAAACAGGCAACAGATGCCCTGCTTCCCTTGCGCCAAAAGCAAGAATTAGAAATCCGCCAGAAGCTAGAAAGCAATGACAATCGGCTCAATGCTTTGCAATCTCAACTGAACTCCGAAAACGCGGCGGAGGCGGCAATTAAAGATGATACCGTACTAGCTTATGCCCAACTGAGCGATCGAGTTCGCGAAGATTTAACTAATAGCGTCAATAACTCGACTAAAGCGCTATTAGAAGGCAACCCGATGACGAAAGAATTGGGCGACAATCAGCAAAAATTGTCTCGCTCTGTTGATGATTTGATAGCTGAAATTGACGGTCAATTTGCCGATCCCTACGGTGACTATCAGCGGAGTGAGGCAAATCTGGAAGATGGAATTAAGACTCTTGGAGTTGTGGAAAATCGTGCGGATGCACTGGATGATAGTGTTACTTCTACTGAGGGGGCGATCGAGCGAATTAAACTCCGCATCAAACAGGATGAAGAGTTGTGGCAAGAAATTGCTCCGATCGCGCTGCGTTACGGTGTTGAATCGCAGAAATTGAAGGATTATCAGCAACAGTATCAAGGGATATTAGAAGCTAAATCACCTAAGTTAGCTGAAGCTCAGACTTTACTCACCAATGCTGAATCCTTGCAGAAACAGGCTGCATCGGAGTCTAACCGTGCTGCAATTTTGACTCAACAAATTGCTACCTTAAAAAATACACTTCCACTAGCATTCAGGAATTTATTAGATCGATCGAACCAAAGCAATAACGTTCAGGAGATATCTATTTTCGGTCAAAAGTTAAAGATCGATACGGGCAACCCATTAGCATCAATTTTGAGGATTTATCCTAGTTATGCTGGCATTGTCAACCAGATAAATTCGCTGCAGCAACAAGTTCAAGCCGCTCAAAATCAATCTTCAGCCCTAACTCAACAAGCAACTAACTTGCAGAAACAGGCAGATCTTCTCAAACAACAGGCGAATGATGATGTTAACGCAGAAGTAAAAATATTGCGTTCAAAATTCTTAGAAGAGCATCCCGACAATGGCACCGCGATCGATTTATTACAAGGAGCAACTTTAGAAGGAAGCAGCCCGGATTCGCACATATCCAAGTTGTTAAATTCAACAGTGGATGAATTGCTAGCTGCTGATGCTGTCGAAGGGCGAAATCCAAATCAAATACTATTTGAAAAAGCAAAAGCCGAACAAGCATCCCACGAAGCGCAAGGTTATGCAGCTTTAGCACAAGCAGATTGGTACGAACAACGAGCAGCGTATCATTGGTCTGTTATTAACAGAAATCGTGCCAATTGGCAATCTAGTCCCTATTGGTCAGAAGAACGCTGTTACCGAGGCAGCAGTGGCAGGAGAAAATGTGAATGGATAACCCACGTCGACCATAATTGGATTCTTTGGAATCAATATTCCCAAATATTTCCTCAGTTGCGACAACAAGGAACTGCACATCTCGCAGAAGCAGATAAATGGCGTAAGGAAAAAGAGCGCATCGAACCGCTGGCAAAACAGTGGACTGACGCAAATAATGCGGCAAATGAAGCCCAACCTCCGGTTAAAGAAGCCCGCGATTTCTTTGCACAATTAGAAGAGGCTCGCAAGTCGATTCCCGATGACAAAATTCAACAGGAATTTTTAGAAAATTTGTTGCCAACTCTGAAGCAACAGTTAGAACAAGCCGAGTCTGAAGCCGCCGCCCAAAATGTTAAAGTGCGGCAACAATGGGAAGAATACGATACTAATTCTGAGGAATATCGCGCTGCGGTTGCTGACATCCTGGCACGTCGCGGGGAACTCAACAAACAAGCCATAGAAACTCAGCAAGAAATTGCCGAGGCCGAAAAATGGGTCGAGCGGCAAAGCGTCGCCCTAGCAGCAGAATTAGCAGGCACAAATTCACTAATTGATTCTCTGGAACAGCAACAGCAGGCAATTGCAAATCAAATTACTGAATTAGTCCAACAAGGTGTTACTGTAGGCGGTTTGCAAGATTTGTACAGCAAAGAAGCCCAGTTAAAACAAACCTTACAGCTACTGACAAATAAGGCTGCTATTCTCACCGCCCAGCAAACCGCACTGACCCAAAAACGGACGCTATTAACAGCACAAAATGAGGTAATTATTGCCGAACAAAGGTTACTTGATGCCTACACCAAATACCCCGATGCTGAAGACCCCGATGCTGACACCAGCAATTTGCAAAAACAATTGCAAGATGCCCGCGCTGCTTTAGCCGAAGCTCAGCGGTTAGCAGAACAAGCTGAAGCTGCTAGCAAGATTCTCACCGCACCATTGCAACAGTTGAAAGAAGATTTGTTGGTGCAAAATGACGAACATCTCAAGCTAGCGAGGGAAAATCAAAAGATTCTGAAAGAATTGGTAGAAGCTACTCAGGCGAATGCTAATTACACCATTCAAGCAGCACAAAAGCAGCAAGAAGTCAACATTTTAGAATTCCAAATTTTGCAGCGATTGCAGGCAATTACCGATAATGCTGCACAGGAAGCCAAGCAAAGACTTTTACAAGCAGCGGCAAATGATATGGCGACGGCGGCAGAGATTTACTATCGCGATTACAGAGATTTAGCGAGCGATAAAGGCAGTAGCTCTAGTCGCGGTTTAGCGCAGCCCCAAGACCGGATTTTAGCCGATCGCTATTATCAAGAAATGCTGGTACATCGGGAATTGCAGCGCCGCGCGCGATCGCAAGCTGATGCCTTTGGTGCGGCGAAGGATACCGCACAAGCGCAGATGACAACGCTGCAAGCACAGCAAGAAATTGCTGTTAAAATATTGAACGATTTGAATGAAAAAATTGCCAATACCCAGGAAGAAAGCGAGAAAAAAGCACAGGAATTAGCCATTGCTAGCGCTCGTCTTGACGGCATTACTCGCATCCGCGAACAAACGGAACAAACATTTTTTCAGTTAGTAACCATCGAAAAACTGGATTTAGCCCAAGCGCGATTAGAGCAAGATATTGCCGAATCCCGGAAAAAGGGAATTGATGAAGCCGTGCAAGCGAGGATGGAACGAGAAAGACTAGAAACGGAACGTCAGAGACAAGAAACTGTTGCTAAGATTGAGCAACTGAAGCAACTGCAAGCGGAAGATAATTGGCGGCGATCGTTAAATCAGGCGCGGGGAAATCTAGGAATGACTACCCTGGAAGCAACGGACGATCCGGTGCAATTGCAAACACAATTAGCGGGACTTCTCGCATCGCTGAAAGATTTGGAAACTCAGCAGCAATCTGATTTGCCGGCGAATGTGAAGGCGTTGTTAGCAGAAGCACGGGGCGATATTCATGAAGCATTGCAAGGGAAAGAAGCGGCGAATATTCAGGAAAATCTGCTAAAGGCAATGGACGGTTTAGTCGGGCAAATTCAGCACTACAAAGCTGATATAAGTCGGATCGATTTAGAGGAACAGTGGGATAATCAGTTGCTGCAAACTGCTCAGACAGATTTGCAAGGTGCTTCTCAACAATTGTTGAAAGAGTTGCAGCGTGCTGAGGAATTATCGGGTGAAAAGCAGGTGATTAACGAACCGTATATGCAGGCTTTGACTAAGCTTGCTTATGCGGAACAAGCGGTGGAGATTTCTGAGGATTTAGCGAAGCAGTCTAAGGAGGTATTGGAGCAAATTATCAAACAGCGAATCGAACAGCGGAAACTTCGCAAAAAGATGTTCTGGATGAAGTTGCTGGGAATTATATCTACAGTTATTGGGATAATGGCAACCATTGCTACTATTGGAGGCTTCGCACCTTTAGCACTTGGTTTAAGTGCAGCGAGTGCGGGAATTAGTGCCATTCAATCAGCGATAAGTGGCGACTGGATGGGAGCAATTTTCAGTGTAGTTATGGCTGGGGTAAACGTCGTTACTGCTGGAATGGGCAATGCCATCTCTGCAACAGCAATGAAGACAATTCAAGGGTTACAAAAGATAGCTACAGGTGCTTTCAATGGAGCACGTTCTATTATGTCCGGCGAAAGCATTTTAGGTGCGTTGCAAATCCTCGGCGGCTTTGCTTCAGCAGTGACACCAGGGTTGCAAGCGCTGATCGGTAAATGCGCCCCAGCTATCCAGAAAGTGATGGTATCGATAATTGGTTCGCTCCAGAAAGCCCCAGAATTGATTTACAAAGGTGTCAAATCAATTCAAAAAGGCGACTGGTTTGCAGCAATTAGTAATATCTTCAATGCTGTTCTTGCGATCGGTAAGAGTTTTGCTGGCAATTTCAACAAGGCTGTGGAAGATATTTTGAAGACAGTCGATCAGGTTGGTAATACCGCTTTGTACTTAGGTAATGCGATTAAGGATGGCGGGATTGAGGGTTGGTTGTCTGCTATTGATGGAATTTTGGGTCTTTGGAAAGACGATCTTAAGGGAATGGTTGAGAAGGTTTCAGGGAAGGAAGAACTTGAAGATAGCCTTCTATATTTAGACGATGAAACGTCAGAAGACCAAGATGATAATTCTTCATCTACTGAGCCAGAAACTAAAAAGAGCCAATCACCTAAGACATTGCTTAATCTTCTGATGAAGGGAGATTCTGCTTCTGGATTTCTGGTTGCAAAAGAGACACAACGTGATGAATTTGGAAACCCGATAAGTGTGACTGATATAGGTTATGGATCGGGGGCAACTTTAAATAGTCAAGAAGATAATCAACAATCTGAGATTATTCTCAAGGGAGAAATTACATCCGGTAACTCCTACGACATCAAGGCTGGTGATACCCTTTGGGACATTGCACAGGAAAAACTTGGTGATGGAAGTCGGTGGCACGAACTCCGCAAAGCAGATGGCAGCACATTTACTCAAGAAGAGGTCCGTCATCTACAGATTGGTCAAACGGTCTATGCACCAGATGGGTCATCCGCGACTGTAATAGGAAAGATTACTGGCTTTGGTGAAAATGGCTATCTGCCAGATACAGCGGTCAATGCTATATCTCCCCCAACAAATACACCGACATCTCTACAAACACCCACACCTGTATCAAAAGACGAATCATCAATATCAAAAAAATTATTTGACTCCGTACTTGGTGAAATAGCTAATCAAGCAGTTGATAAAGTTTTACTTCCCGTTTTACTTCCCGATGCGCCTACCGCAACAACGAGAACTCCTAGTGAAATTTTAGCTCCCGATGCACCTACAGGAACAACGAGAACTTCTGGTGGGATTTTAGTTCCCAATGCTCCTGCTGGAACAACGAGAACTTCTGGTGGGATTTTAGTTCCCAATGCTCCTACAGGAACAACTAGAACTTCTGGTGGGATTTTAGTTCCTGATGCTCTTGGCAAAGTAGCTCTCAAGGAAGTCGGTGGAACTTTCCTATCTGAAGCTCTTGGGCCAGGAGTTAGTACCATCACCCAAACTTTGTTAGAAAAAATAGGACTTGTCAAAGATTTAGGACTTGTCAAAGATGATGGTAAGCCAATTGAAAAGGCTTTGATTGATGAGTATAAAAATTTTGCCTCAGAAAAGCTAAGCGATCCTAACTATTGGTTATACAATTTTGCACCTAAAGCAGGTGTGGCAGTTATTACCGGGTTAGCACTAGGCTCTAATCCCGCAGGTTGGGTTGTAGTAGGAGAAATTGTTCTCAATACTGCTATTGGTTGGGGGATTGATAAGATATATGATGATTCTAAAAAATCTAAAAATAAGTAAAGAAACATTGTCCAACTCACAAAGAAAGATAACCCCAACAATAACAAATCAAAAACTCCCAATCCCTTTTACCAGCGAGTCTCGATCGCCCCCAACATCCCACGCGATCGCCCTTACCAAAATCTCAACAAACAGAAACCTTTGCAATGCTAGAATTAGAAGAGCGATCGCCCTGAGAACACCTTACTATAGGACAAGCTCCAACCATAGAATAGAGCCATGTCCACCTCCGATCGAATAATTCACTCACGTTATGCCGATGGTACGCCAGTATTTGAGGAACAACAACCAAATCGCTTACCCAGCGGTAGCAGACCCCTACCCAATATCAACGCTACTGGCCCGCATTCACAACTGCGATGGGACATAATTAACAACAGAATCTATCAAGCCCGTGAATTTGATGCTAACGGCTATCCAATCCGCGACATTGACTTCACCAGTCCCACCTATAGAAACGGCAACCCACGTCCCAATCATGCGCCACCCCCTCATCAACATCTGTGGCAACTCAACGATCCCCAAATCGGCCCGCGATCGGGTTTTAAAAGACAAGGTGGCGGCGGTTCTCCTCTGGATTTACCCTAAAAATAGGACTCAAAACTATGCAAGGCATTACTATTACTGACCAAACCACTGATGGTTTCTTAGCTGTAAACCTAATAGATATCCTGCAAGCGATCGCACCCGCTATTTTAACAACACAGTGGCAAATTTCCCACCTAGAATGTCTGGGAACAGCAGCCGAACAACTCCATCAAATCGCCGATACTCAGCAATGGATATCCGGTGCATTATTGTTACAATTGGCAGCAGAAATTACCCAAGTGATTGACGGCAAATTTCAAGGCAACCGTTTAAATGAAAATCAGCCTTGGTTAATTATCACCGCAGTAGATAGTACGGCTTATGATGTTGAATGCTTAGATGAAAACATCCTTGCTCAAATTCGACAGCAGTTTCAGCAAGTTAGCGAATTGCCAATACTGTTAACTGCCTAATAAAAATGTGCGATCGCCTCCTCTTTTTTCCAAGCTATCCAAAGTACGATCGCCCCTCTCCCAGAAACCGGATTTCTGCAATAATCTTTGCATTCCACCAAAATATTTAGCCCCCAAACCCGGTTTCTCGATCCACGCGATCGCCCTTCACAATCAAAACTCAAGCCACTGCAAACCCTGTAAACTGCCGAACATAAGGCGCTCGAAATCCTAAAACAATATCCGTTTGCGGTACACCTAGTTCCATCAACTGATTAGCCAATCCTTCTTCAGTAAAATCTTGCTGTATCCAAATTTTTCCATCTTTGATATCGATATGAATCGGACATCCATGAATTCGTTCTTCATCGTGCCATCCCACATACAACAATAAATAGCGATCGCGTTCAGCATCAAAAACTACTTCAACTTTCTCCAAGTCTTTTTCAGATTGCTCCCTAGCGTGTTGCTGAATTATTTTTTCAATTACTTCGCGGTAATTTAGTCTGTCCATAACGATATCTCCTCCTTGGCTGACATGATTAAAATTTAATTTTAATTAGATACAAAAAGTATCTATTCCATAATTATAAATTAGATTAATATCCCAGTCAACTAGAATTAGAAGCGCGATCGCACCTCTCTCCCAGAAACCGGGTTTCTGCGATCGCTTTTGCATCGCACCAAAATATTGAGGCAGAAACCCGGTTTCTCAATCTACGCGATCGCCCCTTCACAATCAGAATTCAAGCCACTGCAAATCCTGTAAACTGTCGTGGTAATCTAGTCTAAAATTTCCCGAAGTTTTGTATAATAGGTATATTGCCAATATTTTAGCTAAAAAAATTATCGATTGGCTTATAAACAACTATGCCAACTTCAACGATCGATGTTCAAATCAAAGAAATTATTGCCCAAACCCGCCAGGGATTAGAAAATCTTTATGGCGAACAGTTAATCCGAATCATTCTCTATGGTTCCCAAGCCAGAGGCGATGCTAGACCGGACTCCGATATTGATATATTAATCCTTCTCAAAGAACCCTTCAATT
This sequence comes from Microcoleus sp., assembly GCA_051652045.1. Taxonomy (GTDB): domain Bacteria; phylum Cyanobacteriota; class Cyanobacteriia; order Cyanobacteriales; family Microcoleaceae; genus Microcoleus. The sequence goes on from JBOFTL010000320.1 coordinate 9,694, forward strand.
ACTCTCAAGAAAGCGAGCGTATTTCTGTTTTGATTGCCGATATATGCTTAGAACATACTGTCGTGATTAGCTGTATGTTTGCCACACTTCAGAAGTACCAAGAGTATGAAAGCGGTTTCTTTCGCAATATCCGTCGCGAAGGAGTCCCAATATGAATCCAGAGCAACAAAGGTTACTTGATAAAGCTGATAGAACTTTGCAGGCTGCACGGGTTTTATGCGATCGAGGCTTTTTTGATTCTGCCGCTTCCCGCGCTTATTATGTGATGTTTTACATAGCCACTGCATTTTTAGAGTCAGAGAAATTATCTTATTCTCGCCACTCCGCTGTCATCGCCGGTTTCGGTCAAAAATTTGCTCGATCGGGGCGAGTTCCGGTGCAGTTCCATCGTTACCTAATAGATGCCCAAAAAACTCGATTAGAAGCTGACTATAACGCTGATATACAAATCTCACAAACAGACGCAGTGCAAACAATAGATCGGGCAGAAGAAATGCTCAACTTTGCTTTAGCAAATATTGATTCTATTCCTCCATCCTCTCCTTGATTGAGGAGATAGCCTGCTTTCCACTCCTGCACCCGCCAACTAAAGAAATTGGGTTTTTCAGCAGATTCAAGGCTGCGATCGAGTATTTTCGTAAAAAATCCCGTTCCTGGACGCCTCTTTAAGTCCCATATATTAACTTTTATTACAAAAACTCGCCTTTTGCGTAAAAATCCCCCGCAAAATCCCAATACACAATAGAAGGCTTTCACCTTCCATGCAAATTCACCCCCCAAAAACCGATGACAGCCACAACCATACCTATCGCCCCCATCGCCCCTTACAGCTACCGTCTAGCCACCGCAGCAGACGCAAAGGAGCTCGCCCCCCTCTGGCAAGCATTCGCTGCTGAACGCGAAGCGATCGACCCCTCAATGCTCGTCAAACCTAACTTTGATTTTGAAAAATACATCACCAACCAAATCGAAAAACCCCTTTCTTTCTGTTGGTTATCAGAACACAGTGACAGCATCATCGGCTGTTTATTTATCTACTATTACGACGAAGCACCGCCCGCAAATCTACCCGAATATTTGATTCAACAACACCACATTGAAAATCCCTTTCAGTCCCGCCGCGTCGGTTCCGTTTTGGGAATGTACGTTCAGCCAGAACATAGGAAATCGGAAGCAATTCTAATGCTAGCCAAAAGTGCGATCGACCACGCCAAAACTATGAAAGTTAGCGATATAGATTTATTAATTGCTGCCGACCAAACGGGAATACAAGCAATGTTGCAGCGGGCTGGATTTACTAAAGCAGCAGTGCAATTTACCCGCCATTATGACATTCCTACTGATGCTGAATTACCGAGCTTGCATCCGCCCCATCCCGAATTGCCCGATGTCGAATTACCCGCACCGAGAGCAATTGCGCTGCGCCACCCGCAGACTAACGAACTCCTGCGCGATTCCCAAGGAGAACCTGTTTTCTTGATGCCCTTAGTTGATGATAATGGTGAATTGCTGAAGTCATCTAGCGGTCAACCTATTTACCCGGAATTGTTGCTCGATCCGGCTACTAATTCTTGGGTGATTGATGCGGAAAATAAATTAGTTACTT
>JBOFTL010000321.1:0-2204 GCA_051652045.1 Microcoleus sp.
GATCGTAATTTTTTCAACATGAGCGCGATCGAGATCGAATTCGATCGTCACAATATTGCTTTGGTAAATTGTTTTAATTTGCAGAATATCGCAGGCTATCGGTTCAGGAATATCTAGCCGAGGTTCCCGATCGTCCGTAATATAGTGTAATGATGCCGAGCGATCGTATTTGGCTACAAAAGACCAAATGTTTTTCTTTGGGCGTTGTTCATCCCAGATAATTGGAAGTGAGATTTTGCTCATTTATATTACCTCCAAGTATTATGATAATTATAGTCTATTTTGTGTAACATGAGGTAGGAGGGGTAATTGGTAATTGGTGATTGGTAATTGACTATTGTTTAACTATTAAATCCAGATCTCCCCTAGCCCCCCTTAAAAAGGCGGGGACCGGAGTTAACTTAAAGTTTCCCTTTTTTAAAAAAGTTTTTGGAGCGAGCGTTATCAACTCTCAACTATCAATCGATCGCGAGCGGGGACGCTCGCACTACAACTATCAATCGATCGATCGCGAGCGGGGACGCTCACACTACAACTATCAATCGATCGCGAGCGGGGACGCTCGCACTACAACTATCAACTATGTTATTAACTATTTCCACAACTCATAACCCGGCGACAGATTTAGGCTATTTGCTGCACAAACATCCCGATCGCCATCAATGTTTTCCAATGGCTTTCGGGCAAGCTAGCGTGTTTTATCCTGAAGCAAATACAGAAAAATGTACGGCTGCTTTACTATTAGATATCGATCCGATCGATCTGGTGCGCGGTAAGTCTAAATCGGGCGATCGACCGCTAGAACACTACGTGAACGATCGCCCCTACGTTGCCTCTTCATTTCTATCTGTCGCCTTAGCAAAAGTCTTCAGTACCGCCCTATCCGGTCGCTGCAAAGACAGACCAGAACTTGCAGAAACAGCAATTCCTTTAACAGTCAATTTCTCGGTTTTACCATGTCGCGGTGGCGAAAAGTTCTTGCGAAAAATGTTTGAGCCTTTAGGATATCAAATTACAGCAAAACCTCTGGTTCTTGATGAAAATTTTCCCGAATGGGGTGCAAGTCCTTACTTTGCTGTGGAACTGCAAAATACAATTAAACTGGCAGATTTGTTAAGTCATTTATACGTATTAATTCCGGTATTGGATGACGAAAAACATTACTGGGTAGGCGATGAAGAAATCGAGAAATTAATGCGTCACGGTGAAGGTTGGTTGAACGCGCATCCAGCCCGCGAACAAATTGCTAACCGCTACCTAAAACGGCAGCGACGTTTGACGCGAATTGCCGTAGGGCAACTAGCAGAAGAAGATAATTTAGATCCCGATGCGATCGAACTTTCTCACCAGCAAGAAGAGGAGGTTTTAGAAAGGCGAATCAGTCTCAACGAACAACGTTTAGCATCTGTGATGGAAGTAGTGCAAGCCAGCAATCATAAACGAGTATTAGATTTGGGTTGCGGTGAAGGAAAACTGCTGCAATTGCTATTAAAATCAAGTGCGATCGAGCAAATTACCGGAGTTGATGTATCCTATCGGGCTTTGGAAATTGCCAAGGAAAGGTTGCAAGTCGATCGATTTTCCCCCGCCCAGCAATCTCGCTTGCAATTACTTCAAAGTTCGCTGATTTATCGAGACAGTCGCTTAATAGGTTTTGATGTCGCGACAGTAATCGAAGTTATCGAGCATCTGGATTTAGAAAGGTTAGCAGCTTTCGAGCGAGTTTTGTTTGAATTTATGATGCCGCAAAGGGCGATCGTTACAACTCCTAATGTAGAATATAATGTGAGATTTGAAAACTTGCCGACAGGCAAATTCCGCCACCGCGATCACCGTTTTGAGTGGACTCGCCAGGAGTTTCAGACTTGGGCAAATGGAGTTGCTGCACGATTTGGATATCTGGTAGAGTTTCGATCGGTTGGTGTAGAAGATTTAGAAGTAGGTTCGCCTACCCAAATGGCAATCTTTACCCAGCTAAAACAATACTTATAGTCTGTTTGTGCTTATAATATAGTTAAACTTGGAAAAATACAGGCTTCGGCTATGAGTAAATCTATCCAAACCCAGATAATTAAAGTCGATCGCTCTCAAGGAATTCGCATTCCTAAATCTTGGTTAGAGCAAATTGGTATTAGTGAAGCAGTAGCAATTGAAATTCAGGGCGATCGAATTGTCATTCGTGCAGCCCTAAAACCTCGTGCCGG
>JBOFTL010000322.1:0-4940 GCA_051652045.1 Microcoleus sp.
TGCATTTGCCTCCTCGATGCCTCAGAACAACAAATTCTGATTTCGCGATCGGCCTTTGTCTATCTCAAGGCCAGCGGCTGATGTTGACATCTCCCCTGGTTGAAACACAGGGGATTACTCTCGATCGCAAGTTTGACCCCTGGCCTCGGATAAATAGCACAGTATCTGAGAGTTTGGGGTCGAAAGTACCTTGCCCGCGATCTCAACTCTCAACGGTCAATAGTCGATCGATCGACTTTTTTGAATAGCCGGAACGATCGCGATTCCTATGCTATCAGTAACAACATGAGCCACGATCGCGCTTACCAAATCTCCGGTCTGCAAATAAAATAAGGTTAGCAAACCTCCTGATAGCACCGTTGCCAATCCTGAAACCCATCCCCACAGCGGTACGTGAGCCAAACCGAAAGCGATCGTACCCAACAAACAGCCGATCGCGTAATTTCCGGTTAGCAATGACAGTCGATCGTTCGCATAACCTCGATACAATACTTCTTCTACAAATCCGCCAATTACTACTGCTACAACCAGATACCAAGTTGGCAGGGCAGCAAGTTTTTCCATGCCGCTTTCAAAGCCCGTAAAACCGAGTTGAGCGATCGTCTGCATCAGTAAAGGCGAGTAGATAAAGCTCAAAAAAACCGCAAAGATTAAGCCCCATAAAATAGACTGCCACCGCAGCGACTGCAAGCCGATCGAAGATAGCGGTTGGTGTTCCCAAAAGATGACAATTCCCAGAATCCCGAATGCCAGCGAGGCTAAAACAATCTGCTGCACGATCTGGCCGGTCAGGTTTTTTGAGTTGCCAAACAGTCGATCGCCAAAACAGGCAATAAATACCGGCCCGCCAAGGGCCAAACACAAACCCGTGCAGGTTGCTAGATAATTCATAAATTAATGAATTTAGCCGCCATTTAGCGGCGGTCTTCTGGACCTGACAACCAATCAAACAGTGAATTAGCATTGCGCCTTGAGGTTTTGCTGTAATATTTACCCTGTGTTTGAATTACTTCTTTATTGACGATAGCATCAGAGGTTTTATCTTTGGAACGCTTGTTGGGATTAAGCAGTAGTTCGTTGTGCCACCAAGCTACCGCCAACCCGGCAGCCACACCGCCGAGGACGCCCAAGCTGATACTGATGGGCAAGTTAACTCCGATTAAGCGAAAGCCGACAGTAAACAGCACAAACCATATCAATCCGGGGTTAAACCCCTTGGAGTCTCCGGTAAATTTTGCCACGGTCTGTAAGTCCTTATTTGTAATAGAGTGCCAAGATATTGACAAGATTAGCAGAAAATTCAATTATCCGGGCGATCGGTCTGCAACTAATACCATTTCTCCAAGATCGTGCAGAGCGTGGCTAGTGCCGATCGAATGTCATCTCATGAAGCGTGAGATATAGAAAAATGGAATTACCCTCCACAAATCGATCTTAATTGTACTTGTACATCTCGATCGCTATTGACAGATTTTACATAAATTTGCTCGGCTGCTGTAAAATGTTCAAATGCTGCTTGCTGCGAGTTCAATAGTTCTGCTGTGGCATCAGCAATATCGCCCTGTCGCTGTTCCAATCGTTCTCGCAATACTTCGATCGGCGCGGTACAGTAAATTATTTGCAAGGGTAATTGACAGGATTGAGCGATTTCGATCGCCCTGGCTCTTAAGTTCACCCGATCGAACTTGGCATCTAAAATTACTTCCCAACCTTTCTGAGCTAGCATTATCCCTAATTCTAACAATCTATTGTAAGTTTTGAAAGTCATTTCTTCCGAGTACAAATCTGCCGAACCTCGTTGGTTTAAAGGAATGCCACCTAAATGTTTGCGAACCGCGTCCGATCGAATGTGAATTGCATTAGTTTTTCTGGATAAATATCGAGCGATCGTACTTTTTCCCGAACCCGACAAACCCGACATTAAAGTTAACTTACCTTGATGCGGTTTTGTGTATTCCCAAGCCTGTTTGTAATAGCTAGCTGCTGTTTGCGAAATCTCTTGTTTTTCAGCATTGGGAATTTCGCGATCGTCCAGCATTAATGAAGTTACTTTAGCTCTTACATAAGCTTGGCGACTCAAATACATCGGCAGCAGTTGCAGTCCTTCCCAATCGCCTGTTTGTTCGATGTAAGCATTTAAAAAAGCATTGCCTAATTCTTGATGTCCCCGAAATTCCAGATCCATGACTGCAAATGCGACATCGTACATGACATCGACAAATCGAAAAGGTTCGTTAAATTCAATGCAGTCAAACAGCAGTATTTTATCTTGCCACAGCGCGATGTTTCGCAAGTGCAAATCTCCGTGACATTCGCAAATTTTATTATTTGCTATTCTGCTGGCAAATAACTCTTGATTATCGGCAAAGAACGAATCGGTATATTGTTTAGTTTCATCGTATTGTGCCTGAGTTTGCGGTCCGCCGATATATTTTTGGGAAATTTTGTAATTATTATCTATTGCGGTGCGGATCTGACTGACTTCACCAAAACTGCGAATGTATTCAGTGCTATTTGCGGTGCTGTGAAACTGAGCAACTTCTCGCCCCAATTCTACCATCAATTCTTCGGTCAATTGTCCGCGTTCCAACAAACTCAAAAATAGTGACTCTTGCGGAAATTCCCGCATTTTCAGCGTCCATTCTACAGGAATTTCATCAGCATTTATCGAAGCACTGCCTAAGTAAAAGCGATCGTCCTTTTGAAAAATTGGCAATACTTCGAGATAAATTTCCGGTGCCGTGCGTCGGTTCATCAGCAATTCTTGAGTGCAAAAATGCTGGCGCTTCTCCACAGTTGAATAATCCAAAAAACCGAAATTGACGGGTTTCTTAATTTTGTAAGTATAATCTCCTGTCAGCAACACAAAAGAAATGTGAGTCTGAATCAGCCGCACGGGTTCTGTTACCCTGTGGGGGTAAAATTCTGGCTGTAACATTTGCTGAATCAAGGGAAACATCAGGCGATTTTAGATTTTAGATTTTAGATTGAAGAATTGGGAATTGGGAATTGGGAATTGGGAATTGGGAATTGGGAATTGGGAATTGGGAATTGGGAATTGGGAATTACAACTGTAAACTGTTAATTATCAACTCTCAACTTGTAACCGCAGATCGAGGCGGATTGACGCAGATAAACGCAGATAAATTCGATCGACTCTCAACTATCAACTATCAATCGATCGACTCTCAACTCTCAACTCTCAACTCTCAATTGTAGATGTTGACTGGAATCCGGTTTATCATGGAGCTGATAATTAGACTCAACCAAAAAACAACGATGACAGAAAACGATCGAGGCAATGGTTCGGTGGATGTGTTCGGCGTCGGAAATGCCCTTGTAGACATCTTAGCATTAGTGGAAGATGATTTTGTACTCTCTCACAAGCTGAATCGGGGCGGGATGACGCTGATGGATTCGGAAACTCAAGGGGGGATTTTGCACGATTTGGAGCGGAATTCGCTGCAAATGCGATCGGGGGGTTCAGCGGCTAATACAATGATAGCTTTGGCTCAAAGTGGCGGTAAATCTTATTATTCTGGCAAGGTTGCTAAGGATACTAACGGGGAGTTTTATCGGCAGGATTTGCTGGCGGCGGGAATTGATTTTAACGTGCATCCAGCAACTCAATCTGAAGGCCCCACCGGTACTTGTGTCGTGCTGACTACCCCGGATGCAGAACGCACGATGTGTACTAATTTGGGAGTTTCTACCACTTTGGCAGCGACAGATATTGATGTCGATCGCCTGAGTCACTGCAAGTACAGTTATATTGAGGGCTATCTTTGGGATGCTCCCGATCCGAGAAAGGCTAGCATTGAAACGATGGAACAGTCGAAGCGTTTGGGTGTGAAGGTTGCTTTTACTTTTTCCGATGGCTTTTTGGTCGATCGATTTGCTGATGATTTTCACAAAGTTGTTTCAGAATATTGTGATGTCATTTTGTGCAATGCTGATGAAGTGCGGAGCTTTTTTAAGGAGGAATCTTTGGCAGAGTGCGCTCGTAAAATGAGTTCGATCGCAGATTTAGCTTTTATCACTAATGGGGCGAAAGGCTGCATGGTGGTGGAGAACCAACAGATTGTTGAAGTTCCCGGATATCCCGTCCGCGCGATAGATACTGTTGGTGCTGGCGATGCTTTTGCAGGGGGCGTTTTGTTTGGAATTACTAACGGTTATACTGCCGCACAAGCAGCTCGCTGGGGCAATTTTTTAGCTTCGATGGTGGTACAAATTCACGGACCTCGCCTTGAAGGTTCTCAAGCCCACCACTTGAGTAAAGTGATTCCTACTTAAGCGAGAAAGATAGTAGCGACGCGCCTTACTTTAACTTTTAATTGCGATATAGTGCGTCGCTTGTAGATAGTCGTAATTAAGCAGAAATTATCGCAAACTTTTAATTGTGGTATGGTGCGTCGCTTGTAGATAGTCGTAATTAAGCAGAAATTATCGCAACGACGCACCCTACTTTAACTGTCAATTAATTGTCAATTGTCAACTGTTCCTTGAGATTATTCTGCTGCTGCTGTTTCTGCTTCTTCTCCAGCACCGGATTGAGAACCCAGCACGCTTACCACCACTTGATTTGGTTCGCCGATAGCTACTACTCCCTCGGGCAATGGAAGTTCGTGAATGTGCAGTGCATCCCCTACATTTAAATTAGAAATATCTACTTCAATTGCTTCTGGAATGCTGTTGGGCTTGCATTTAACTGCTAGCTGCGTCATCACCGTATCCAAGATACCGCCTTCTAACTTGACGCCTGCGGCTTCACCTGCAAAATGCAGGGGAACTTCAACTTCAATACTGTCTTGACTTCCGACAGCAAAAAAACTGAGGTGGTAGGGATATCCTTTCCAAGGATGAACTTGAACTTCCCGGAGCAAGGTTTTACCGCTCCAAGAAAGGTCGGGTATGCTGAGGTCAATTAGCGTGTTGTT
>JBOFTL010000323.1:0-8481 GCA_051652045.1 Microcoleus sp.
TCAAAGATTGTTGATTTCGGTGGTGAAGATTTCCCTGTCCTGCGAAATCGGTCAACCTCCCCACCGAAATCAACCGGGCTTTCATCCCACACCAATCTGTAAACGATATGTTGTGGGGATTCCCGCCGAGCTAGCTAAACTTTAGCCTATCAGCTCGATCGCGATCGCGATCGTCTAACTTACGTTTATTAATATTTTTGAGAGGCGTGTTTTCTTGTCTGAGAGATACTCCCAGCCTGGGCAGACAAAGGGGGTATCTCTCGACTCCAAATTCTGGCGATGCTGCTATTTTAACTCCTATTCGGATCTGCTATCTCCGTCCGATTTTGAGATCGAGTCTGCGATTGGTGCGATCGCAGCGCGATGCTTTCGCCAGTGCGTTGGCGCCAGCGTGCGAGGCAAGGGGTCGAACCATCAAAGGGTAAAAAAGTACCATCTATCGCCTGCAATTTAACTGCAGGTGAAAGATAGATTAACCGGGCAATTCTGCAAAACTGCTGATATTTACCAGTTCTAAATCGGGGCAAGTTCGCTTGATCAAACCCGTAAGGACTTTACCCGGTCCGATTTCCAAAACTCGATCGATCCCCTGCTGCGGCAACTGCAAGGAAATTTCTCGCCAGCGCACGCCTTGGGTCATTTGGTGAGTCAATCGCTGCTTCAAAATTGCCCCGCTGGTAGTTGCGATCGGTTCGGCATTAGAAAGTACCAGAGTCTTAGCATCAGCAAATTTGGCAGATTTTAAAACTTGTTGAAATTCGACGGCTACCGGTGCCATCAGCGGAGAGTGAAATGCGCCGGAAACATTCAATTTAACGGCACGTTTTACTTTAATTTTACCCAGCAATTGTTCTACTGCTTTTGGCGTTCCCGAAATGACGACTTGGGCATCGCTGTTGTCGTTAGCCAGCACGACATCCGAACTGTATTGAATTTGCAATTCGAGTTGCTGTCTGTCAAATCCGATCAAAGCTACCATTTGCCCGCCGGAGGCGCTATCCATCAGTTCGGCCCGGCGTTTTACCAAGCGCAATCCAGTTTCAAAGTCAAAGACGCCTGCTGCGTAGAGGGCAACGTATTCTCCCAAACTATGACCGGCTACGAGTGCGGGTCGTTCGCTCTTTTCGCGGACTAAATCTGTCAAAATGCTTTCTACAACGTACAAGCAAGGCTGAGTGTAGAGAGTGCGAGACAGTTGTGCTTCGCTTTGGCAAATTTCCGGCACAGACCAGCCTAAAATCTGTTGTGCTAGCTCAAATTTTGCCTTGGCTTTTGGCAAGTTTACTAAGTCTGCACCCATCCCGATCGCCTGGGAACCTTGTCCGGGAAATACCCATGCTGTTTTAGTCATTTTTCCGGTCTTTTACTAAGTGGTAATTGCTAATTTGCGATCGCAAAAATTTTTTGTTTCCTGCTAGTGAATTCGCTGGTTTCGATCCGCTATTTTTATTTAGCTAACGAACTTTCTCCTTGCAGCTCACAATTTTAACATACTAATGTAATTTTTTGATAAATTTATCTAACTTATTTTGCAGATCGCGAGGGCACCAGCAGTCCTGGCGGTACTTTTCAAACTGTCTCAAATAGCGCTGATGATGTGCGGTTTTTCCATCAGAATCAGTCTCAAAATGGGTGATTCCCACATCCAAACCAATGATTTTAGCTGTGGGTTTCTTCTGCTGGCTCCGCTCCCGATCGAGACGAAATTGAATTTTACTCGATCGTTCCCCACTTAAAAATAGCAGAACCCCAAGTCAAACCGGCACCGAAGCCAGCAGCAGCAATAGTATCCCCAGCTTTAATCTTGCCCTCGCGCACTGCTTCATCCAAGGCGATCGGAATTGAAGCTGCCGAAGTATTGCCGTAATTTGCCAAATTGCTGATTACTTTTTCGGCTGGAATATTCAGCCTTTGAGCGACGGCATCGAGAATCCGCTGATTTGCTTGGTGAAGTACCAACCAGTCGATTTCTTCCATGCTGATATTTGCTCGAAACGCGGCTTTTTCTATAACTTCCGGCACTTTTTTAACCGCAAAGCGGTAAATTTCTTGACCGTTCATCGTAATGGGATGAAATGCGCCTTGTGCGATACTGACACCTGCAATTAATTCTTTTGACTCTCCTTGATAAGCCAAATTGAGAGACGAATTTTGAGTGCCGTCGCTGCGAATTTCAAATCCCAACAAGCTGTCAGTTGCAGTAGCTTGCAATACTACTGCACCTGCACCATCTCCGAACAGAATGCAAGTACCCCGATCGCTCCAATTTACCCAGCGAGATAAAATATCCGCTCCGATTAACAAAACATTTTGATAAACTCCGGTGCGGATGAACTGCGAGGCTGTAACCAAACCAAAAACGAAGCCCGAACAAGCTGCGGTCAAGTCAAACGCCACAGCTTTTGTCGCGCCCAATTGATACTGAATTTTACCTGCACTGCCAAATAAATCATCAGGACTTGACGTAGCCAACACGATGAGATCGATATCTTCAGGCGCAATTCGGGCCATTTCGATCGCCCTTCGCGATGCCTCGGCAGCTAAATCGCAAAGAGAAGTTCGATCGTCCGCCAGCCTGCGGTAGCGAATTCCCGTTCGCGCTACAATCCATTCGTCAGAGGTATCCACCATCTGACTCAAACCGTTATTGTCAAGCGTTACCTGCGGCGTGCAAGAGCCGCTACCCGTGACGGCAATACCGAACCCTGATTGCTGCAACAACATCCTTCTCCATTTATGAGCGATCGGCCGAGAAATTAAAAATTAAAAACTACGAATTAAAAGTTTTTAGAGCGGGCTGAAACTACTCAACACGAGTAAAACAGCTTGTTTAAGTTTACCTTTTCGATCGGGAATTTTTAATTTTTAATTTCCGCGCACTGTCTCTAATTGCCAGTCTCTAATTTCTAGCCTTTAATTTCTAGCTTCTTGTTCTAGAGCGCTCGGGCGATTTTCCGATTGAATGCGATCGAGTACCCGGTTGTCAATAGCACCCTTAGCCAAACGAATAGCATTGCAAATCGAGGCGGCTTGAGAGGAACCGTGGCTGATGATGCAAACTCCAGCAACTCCCAGCAGCAAACCACCGCCATGTTCGACGTGATCTACTCGCTGCTTAAATCCTTTCAGACTTTCTTGCAGGAGGGGAGCGCTAATTTGATTCTTGAGTCCGGTTGCTAATTCTTCCTTAAGCACCTGCAGCACGACTTCGCCTACAGCTTCGGCAAACTTCAGCAAAACATTACCGACAAAACCATCACAGACAATTACATCGAAATTTCCCGACAGCACGTCGCGGCCTTCAGCATTGCCCACAAACGGAATATGCGGATTATCTACCAGCAATTGGTGGGTGCGAACGGCGGCGTCATTGCCTTTAGAAGGTTCTTCACCGATATTCAACAGTCCAATTTTCGGTTCGGCAACACCGAGCACGTACTGACTGTAAACTGTGCCCATTAAAGCGAACTGTTCCAAAAATTTCGGGCGACAGTCCACATTAGCGCCGACATCTAGAATCAGTACCGATCGACCTGATACCATTGTCGGCAACACCGCACCGATCGCGGGGCGATCGATTCCGGGAAGACGCCCCAACCTCAGCAGGGCAGAAGCCATAGCAGCGCCGGAGTGACCGGCAGATACAACAGCATCAGCTTGCTGCTGCTTTACCAAATTCATCGCTACGTTAATCGAAGCGTTGGGCTTGCGTTTGAGGGCACTCAAAGGTTCTTCGTGCATTTCCACCGTTCCATCAGAGGCAACGATTTCTAGCTGACCTGGCGAGACGCGGCCGAGCGCGTCCTGTTCCCGGAGCGAGTCTTCTACTTGCTGCGGGTCACCCACCAGCAAAATCTCTACCCCTAATTCTTCTTGTGCCTTGAGCGCTCCAGCCACAACCTCAGCGGGGGCGCGATCGCCACCCATAGCGTCTATTGCAATTCTTGCGCGAGTCGATCCCATTGACCAATGTTTGAGAAACCTTAAAAATTTTACCAGGGATTGACACTTCACCGCCCTATCAGCGCGCCGACCGATCGAGTACGGTTGTATTTGTATCGACGTGAACCCGAGTTCGATTGGTTGGGCTATGTCGATCGTCAAGGTAGTTTAAGCTCGTCGGGTAAAATTCCTCTTTAGACTGCTCATAGTTATTGTTTTGAATTTTAGGTGCAAACAATGCTGGAATTATTTAGCTCGGGCATCATGTCCCTATGGCTGGAAACGGCTGGAGTAGGCAGTGCGGGACTGAATGCTGGGTCGGTATTGGCTTGGCATGGTGGGATGCCTGGGTTGGTAGCGGCAGAGGATTTGGCTTTTGGAGGAGGGAAGTTGGTAAATCCCGATTTGCCCACTGTTGCTGCTGTAGAGCAATTTTTGAAAGATTTGCGGGCGAAAGGATTAATTGAGGGAAATCAAGGAGTTTGGGTGCAATCGGGAACGATCCCGCTGGTCAGCCAGCAGGGGACTGCCCTGATGCCGGGGGCTTCGCTGACTAAAATTGCAACTTCTTTGGCCGCCCTGGAAACTTGGGGACCGGATTTTCAATTTAAAACCCGGTTTCGGGCGACGGGGCCGATTAGAAATGGAGTGTTGGAGGGAGATTTAGTTGTCAGCGGGGCGGGCGATCCGCTGTTTGTCTGGGAGGAGGCGATCGCGGTGGGCAATGCTCTCGATCGATTGGGCATCGTGCGGGTGGCTGGCAATTTAATCGTAACTGGCAATTTTCGGATGAATTATCAGTCAGATCCCCTAACTGCTGGAGAACTGTTGCGGGTGGCTCTCGACGGTCGCAGTTGGCCGCGGGAAGTGCAGGCAGTTTATGCTAAGATGCCTCGCGGAACTAAGCGACCTCAAGTAACGATCGAGGGTAGCGTTATTGCCGCAAAATCTACTCCGGTTTCTCGCTTGTTGCTGAAACGCCGATCGCTTCCTATGGCTCAAATTCTCAAGCATATGAACGTCCACAGCGATAATGAAATTGCCCAAATGCTGGCAGACGATTTGGGAGGAGCCAAAATAGTGCAGCAGCAAGCGACTTGGGCGGCTGGAGTTCCAGAAAAGGAAATTCAATTGATTAACGGATCGGGTTTGGGAGTGGAAAATCGGGTGTCTCCGAGGGCCGCTTGTGCGATGATGCAGGCGATCGGGCGCTACCTCCAAACGACAGGATTGACTGTTGCCGATCTATTTCCCGTATCCGGCTTAGATAAAGGAACTTTGGAACACCGCCACATTCCGCCCTCCACTGTGGTGAAAACAGGAACTCTCAACACTGTAATTGCTTTGGCCGGAGCGCTACCGACGCGCGATCGGGGTTTGGTGTGGTTTGCAATTATCAACCGCGGCACGGATTGGGATGGTTTGCGGGCGCAACAAGATTTGTTTTTGCAAAAGCTCGTGCGACAGTGGGGCGATGCACCGAAATTGCCTGCTGCGATCGCGCCTCATATTGATGGCGATCGACCGGCCTTGGGAGCGGCCAACCGCAGCGAAATATCTTTGGGAGGTTGAACGATGTTAAAAAATCTTGGTAGACTTGAGGTTTGGGAAAAGAGTGGCGACAAAATAGCTTAGAATTAGGAACAAGACTATTCTGCAAGAAGATGATCAAACTGCGATTAAAGCGATACGGAAAAAAACGCGAGACTAGCTACCGCATTGTAGCGATGAACAGTGCCAGCCGCCGCGACGGCCGCCCCCTAGAAGAACTCGGCTTTTACAACCCTAGAAGTGACGAAACCAAGCTGGATGTTCCAGCGATTGTCAAGCGCCTGCAACAAGGCGCTCAGCCAACTGACACCGTGCGTGACATCCTGAGAAAAGCGAATGTATTTGAACAACTCGGAGCCGGAGCCAACATTGAATCCAGCAACTCAACAGCCAGTTAGCCCTGACTATGCCGGACTGGTACGGTTTTTGATTGCGCCTTTTTTAGAGTCCCCAGACTCTTTGCGGGTTGATTGCGAAGTTCACCCGCGCCAGTCTCGGGTTTGGGTGCGGCTTGCCTTTGACGATCCGGATAAGGGACGGGTGTACGGCAGGGGCGGGCGCAACATTCAGGCAATTAGAACTACTCTAGAAGCTGTGGCGCAGGCGGCCGGTCAGTCGGTTTACTTGGATATATACGATGGTGAATCAGCCGATTCCCGCTCCGGATCTTCCAGGGGCGATCGTCGCGATCGGGGCGATCGAGGCGATCGAGGCGATCGAGGCGATCGGGGCGATCGGGGCGACTTCCGCCCTCGCTCTCCAGGTCAATTCGGTGCCAGGCCCTCAAGAGAACAACCGCGACGTACTAACGCACCTACGTTTAGAACCAGCAGAAATACTCCCGGCTATTAACTACTCTGCTGCACAAAATTTTAGATTTTAGATTGCCTGCTGTAAACTTGTTGCTACAAACTCGTTCGATTGGCGATTGGTGATTTTTAAATTTAACAAAAATCTCAATTATCAAAATCTTAGCTGGATCTAGTCAATCTAAAATCTAAAATCTAAAATCTCAAGTTGCCTGACTAGATTTAATGGAGATTTAATTTGTGCATCACGCACCAAACTCATCGGCGAGTTAAAGATACCAGACGCCTGAGATACTAGCTAAAATCTAGTAGCTGGCGTCTTTTTGTTTTCAATATATTGTTAACTGTTAAAGACTTAATTCTCATCCGCTGCATCCGCTACAAAATCCGCTGTCCTTCTTCCTTCTTCAACATGACTGAAACACTGACGATCGAATTGCCTAGTACAGAAAGCGCGATGTCGCTGGCCGGCCAACATGAAGAAAATCTCAAAATAATTTCCCGTCAAACAGGCGCTAATTTAGTAATGCGCGGTCAAGAACTGCTGATTACCGGCACAAAAAATCAAGTAGAATTGTGTCAAAAATTAGTGCGATCGCTCTCAGATTTTTGGAAGTCCGGCAAAGCGATTACCGCAGTTGAAATCCAGACAGCACGCTACGCATTGGATACCAACCGTCAAGACGATTTGCAAGACTTGCAGCGAGACGTACTCGCCAAAACCCGCCGGGGAGAAGAAATTAGAGCTAAAACTTTCAAACAGCGACAGTACGTGCAAGCTGTACGCACTCGCGACTTGACTTTTTGCATCGGCCCTGCTGGTACGGGCAAAACATTTCTAGCAGCTATTATCGCCGTGCAAGCGCTGTTGAGCAAGCAGTACGAACGGCTGATTTTAACTCGTCCCGCTGTAGAAGCTGGGGAAAAATTGGGATTTTTGCCGGGAGATTTGCAGCAAAAAGTCAATCCCTATTTGCGCCCGCTTTACGACGCCCTGCAAGAAATGATCGACCAAGAAAAAATGTCCGATTTAATGGAAAGGGGTGTGATAGAAGTAGCTCCTTTAGCTTATATGCGGGGGCGAACTCTTAGCAATGCTTTTGTAATTTTGGACGAAGCTCAAAATACGACGCCCGCTCAAATGAAAATGGTGTTGACTCGTCTGGGCTTTCGATCGAAAATGGTAGTGACGGGCGATATTACTCAAACAGATTTGCCGCCAAACCAACAGTCGGGATTAGCAGTTGCTCAAAAAATTCTGCGTCATGTTGAAGGTATTGCTTTCTGCGAGTTTTCTCAATCTGATGTCGTCCGCCACCCGTTAGTGCAGCGGATTGTTGCTGCTTACGAACAGTATGAGAAGTAGTTAGTTGAGAGTTGAGAGTTGAGAGTTGAGAGTTGAGAGTAGATCGAATTTATCTGAGTTTATCTGCGTCAATCCGCCTCAGTCAGCGGTTGCAAGTTGAGAGTTTACAATCGATCGATGGACAGTTAATAACTTTCAGTAGTTACCCATTACCAATTACCCATTACCAATTACCCATTACCAAATTATGCCGAACATCAAAGAATTTTTAGAAGCTTGTGAAAATTTGGGGACGCTGCGTTTAATCGTGACTAGCAGCGCGGCTGTGTTGGAAGTACGCGGTTCAATTCGCAAGCTTTTTTATGCCGAGTTGCCGAAGGGAAAATATGCAAATATGCACGCTGAAATTTTTGAGTTTCACCTGAATATGGACAAAATTAAACAGGTGAAGTTTGAAACTGGTGAAGCGAAAAGAGGCAATTTTACTACCTATGCAATTCGTTTTCTTGACGAGCAAAATGAGCCTGCATTGAGCGCGTTTTTGCAGTGGGGAAAGCCGGGGGAATACGAACCGGGACAGGTGGAAAATTGGCACGAATTAAAGGAAAAATACGGGGAGGTTTGGGAACCTGCACCTGTGGAAGAAATTTAAACCCAATAAATCATCAAAGCTGTTTGTAGTAAGGAATTCAGTCCTGTTTCTAGTGAGGACTTCAGTCCTCAATTTTTCAAGGCAGTGACATACTCCTACATCAAGCTGATTACAGCTATGATGTAGGCATCTTTGCAGCCCGATTAAGGGTATACAAAATTTCCTTCACGGTACTGTTATCCATAGTTCCTACTACAGAAAGATTCCCGTTACGGCGTTTT
>JBOFTL010000324.1:0-9417 GCA_051652045.1 Microcoleus sp.
GATCCTCATCCACCCGTCCGCGGCTAAAATCTACAATTATTAGATTGCTTACGGGTGGAATCACAGCCTCACGCGACTCTCATCCCACACTAACCGAGGCGGTATAGTGTGGGGATTCCCGTCTGTTTAGCTAAAACCTCCAGGAGATTCCCAGTGTATAGGTACTCCGATTAGTGGTGGGTATTTGACAATACCTTACAGGATGTATTTTCATAACATCCTTTTTAGTAATTTTTGAGAAAATTCTGCCTGTTCTTGTTTGAAGGTGGCTAGAATCCTCTCGCAGCCTATGTCACAGAAATACAGAAATACTGTCAATTGTCAATTGTCAATTGTCCACTATCAACTATTTACTATTTCGAGCTGCCAAACTTGCCACCGCAGCAGCTAATTCAGCAGGCTCGATCGGCTTGGGTAAATGAATTTGAAAACCTTCGCGCAGCGCCCGCACTCGTTCCTCAACCCTCGCATAGGCTGTTAGCGCCACCGCTGGAATTTCCCTACCCCCCTCGATCGCCCGCACTTGCCGCAGCAAACTGTACCCATCCTCGATCGGCATTCCAATATCGCTCACCAAAACATCTGGCTGGCGGTTTTCGATCGCCTCCAGGGCCTCCCTTACCGAAGTTGCGAGATCCACCTCTGCCTTGCAGTCTTCAAGCACTGCACGGGCAAATTCCAGGGAATCCCAATCGTCATCGACCACTAACACCCGCAGGCCTCTGAGGTTGGTGTTCACAGTAAACTCCTGTATCGGTACGATCGCCTTAGTTTCTCGCACCGGCAACTTTTCCTGTGCGACAGCAGCAAGGCTAATGTCGCTGGAGGGCTGTTTGACGGGTAGCCTTACCAAAAACTTCGCCCCTTGTCCCTTCCCCGCAGATTCCGCTTGCACCGTCCCCCCGTGCATTTCCACCAAGTGGCGGACGATGGCCAAACCCAAACCCAATCCGTTGTGCGATCGCGTTGTGGTACTGTCAGCTTGACTGAAACGATCGAACACGCGGGGTAAAAACTCCGGATCGATCCCTTCTCCAGTATCGCTGACCTCAAGTTCGACAGCAGCCAGAGACAAATTTTCTCCTGATTCTAGCTGGCAAGCGATCGCGCTGCCCAGCTTGCGCACTGCTAAGCTTACCTGTCCGCCTTCAGGAGTAAATTTGATCGCATTCGACAGCAAGTTCCAAGCTACTTGCTGCAAGCGTCCCGCATCTCCGTAAATCCGTCCGACTTCGGGATCGAAGTCGGTGACAATTTCAATGCTTTTTGCTTGCGAAGCAGGTGTCAGAGTATCGATCGCGGCCTCAACAACAGAGATCGCATCCACCAATCGCAAATTTAGGGGCAGCTTGCCGGTAATAATCCGCGACAAGTCGAGCAAATCTTCGATCAGTGTTGCTAGGGAACGAGTGTTGCGATCGATCGTTTCCAGAGCTCGAATCGTTGTTTGTTCGTCAAACTTGCGGTAGCGCAGCAGTTGCGTCCACCCCACCATTGCATTTAGCGGCGTCCGCAATTCGTGGGATAAAGTTGCCAGAAACTCGTCTTTAATCCGGTTGACGCGGGCTAATTCTTCTGCTCGATCGCGCAGTTGTGCTTCCATGCGCTTGCGATCGGTCAAATCTATAATAAAAGCTACCGATTCTTCCCGCTTTTCCCCCAGCAACACGTATCCGACTAAAACATCAATGCGGCTGCCATCCAACCGCACGTATTCTTTCTCGTAAGGAGTGCAAGCGCCCTTAGCTTGAGCCTCTGCAATCCGGATTTCGTCGATAGGCAGGTATTCCGGCGGGGTGATGTCAATCCAGCGCAGTTCCCCGCGCTGCAAGTGTTCCCGCGAGTAGCCGACAATCCGCAAAAACTCGTCGTTGGCATCGCTGATACCGCCGTAAACGTCGCCGAATAGAATTCCCATTAGATTAGCGTCTGCCAAAAATCGCAGCTTGGCTTCGCTGGCTTGAAGTGCGGCTTCGGTTTGCTTGCGGTGGGTAATGTCTTGGAAATAAGCAGACAAACCCAACTCTGACGGATACAAGCGCACGTTAAACCACTTATTCAAAGTTCGATCGAATTCTTCATATTCGAGAGTTACTTGTTCGGCTACAGCTTGGCGGGCCATCGCGTAACATTTTGATTCCGGCAAACAGGGCATCACTTCGCACATAGTTTTGCCTAAAGACTCAGCTTGGGATTTGTCGAACAGTTCCTCTGCTTTGCGGTTGGCGTAGGTAAAACGCCAATCGGCATCGAGGGCAACGAAACCATCGGTAATGCTTTCAAGAATGTTTGTAATCCGCTGATTTGCCTTTAACAGTGCTTGAGCAGTTTCTTCTGCTTGCAATCTAGCAGCTTGTTCGCGTTCCAAAGCGACGGCGCGCTCTTGTTCTGCTAATTTACGATCGCTGATATCGATGCAGGAACCGATGTAACCTGCAAAAGTGCGATCGGGTCTGTATCGGGGTACGCCCGTACCCAAAATCCACCTGTACTCGCCATCAGCGCGCCTCAAACGGTACTCCGTGCGATACTCCGATCGAGCATCAAAGGCCCAAGTCGCGATCGCGATAAAATTATCCAAGTCCTCGGGGTGTATGCTTTCCCTCCACCCATTCCCCATTTCTTCTGCCAAAGTTCTGCCAGTAAACTCCAACCACACTCTGTTAAAGTAATCGCAATTTTGGTCAGCATCGGACATCCAAATCATCACTGGTGCCGTGTCTGCCATAATCCGAAATCTCTCTTCGCTTTCCTGGCGCTGGGCTTGAGCTTGCTTGAGTTCGAGCCTTTCTTGAACTTCCCGCAGCGCTCGTTCGATCGAAGGTATCAGCCGCGCCAAACGGCGTTTGAGTACGTAATCCGTAGCTCCTCTTTTTAAAGTATCGATCGCGACTTCTTCCCCCAATGTCGCCGATACAAAAATAAACGGCACTCCCGGACAGGTTTCGCGGGCTATTTCTAGCGCTGCAATGCCGTTAAAACAAGGCAGCATATAATCTGCCAAAATAATGTCAAAACAGTTTTTTTCCAGTGCTGCTACAAACTCTTGGCGGGTTTCCACGCATTGCAGAGAATAGTCGATCCCGCCATCACCCAGATATGCCTCGATCAGTTCGGCATCCAGCGGACTGTCTTCTACTAAGAGGATATTTAGCGCTTTCACAAAAATTCCTTTTATTTAAATTTTAGCTCGCGAATGCGGAACGAACTCTGTCTGCTGCCGATCTAGGGCAGGCTAAGCAATTACTATTGCATACAATTGAATATAGTTTTTACTGCTTCAGCATTCATCTCAACCTTCCGGGAAAATCTCACCATAGGTGTACAAAATAAATAGAAATCTTCGGAATCTGGCAGCTTTCCCATTATTCTTCCAAATTTGCTATTTTTGTTGAAAAATGTATTAAACAGTCTCAAAAGTTATTTTGCTCTTTATTGTACTTTTGATTTTAAGTTTCAGAGGCAGGACTTTACAAAATTCACAAAACATTTTAATTATAGGTACGCGGTAGAAAAATCGCATCCATCTAAAGATAGATTTTTTTTGACCCCGAAACGAAGAAGAGGGCGGGCACGGGGGGACCTTTCGACCCCAAACTCTCAGATGCAATCGGGCGTTATCCGAGTTTGGGGTCGAACCCTACTTATCAACTATCAATCGTGAGCGAGCTCCCGACGCTCGCACTACAACTCTCAACTCTCAATTATCCTCTCCCACCTGCGATCGTTTGGAAAAATTTAGGAGTGAATTTTTGTAAAAAACTCCCCACGCCGAGGGTTAACAAAATAGTAAAATAGACCACTAATACATAATATATCATTACAGTTAGCGGCCGATCGGCTGGAGAAAACTTGTTAAAAATTTCTTTAAAAACAGTCGCTGTGGGTTCGTGAGCGGCGTAAACAAAAAATGCCAACCCCGACAGATTTAACAGCAGTTTTTGCAGTTTCCCGCCCACTAAATCGGAAGCGCACCAAATCGCTGCGGTACCTGCAACTCTAGTGCAGCATTCAAAGGGATGTCTGAAGGTTTCAATACCTGCTGTTTGCATTGCTGCCAGTATCGCGGCCATCGCTAAGTAGATGCCGATGATGAATTTTTTGTGTCGGTCGAGCCAGCTTAAATCCAAGTTTTTTACAGCAATCAAACATCCCAAGTAAAAGAATAGCGGTCCCAACCACTGAATGCTAATAAAACCGAGATCTAATTGCAGCAGCCAAGGCGCGCCAAACAAAACTAAACCGAAATACGATATGTATCTAGCAACTAGCAAAAATACCGGAGATAATATCACCATCAGCATTAAATCCCTGACATACCAGAAATGCAGGGCGATGGGATAGCCGCTTTTATACCCTGTCAAACTATCTAGAACTGTAGCAAAAATGTTGTCAGCGATGTATTTTTTGTAATGCCCCTGAATAATTGAACTTGTTGCCGGAACATTCAAGACAATTAACACCATTGTTAGTAAAGCCAAGTTCCAAAATACATAGGGAACCAGCAGCGTCCCGAACCGAGATTTGAGTTTTGCTAGGTAAGAATCGATCGATAAATTAAAATTCCTAAAAAACAGAAATCCTGACAGCGCAAACAAAAAAGCCACGCAGGAACCGCCCCAAGTTCCGGCAATAAATGTTTGAAAAAATTTATCTGGATATCCTACAGTATCTAGAGAAGCATGAATCGTAACAATTCCGATGATGAGAGGCAAGCGCAACAGTTTGATGCGATGGGAGACTTCCGGCGTGATTTGCATTTTTTCGTGACTGAGTGTATCGTTCTGATGTTGACGTACTCCCCTGACTAAAAATCGAGGAGATTCTCAAAGGTTGCACGGACGGCAGGTTGAAACCGCGATTGCGGATAATTTTATGCTTGGCAAATGCTAAGATAGCCTCGATCGCGCATTCATGCTAATGATGCCACAGTTTGCACCAGGCAAAGTCCGGTTAGATGAGATATTGCACCATTCTCAATCACTTGTAAGGTTCAAAGTCATCATCGTCGGTATTTCCAGTGTGTTGGCGATGACCTCGTGCAGCGATCGCACCTATAATACTTTGCAAGCATATTCGATCGTGTACTTGATGTTGCAAGATGTCCGGTAGGATCGGATATGGAATCATTCTCAGAAACCGATTTTCTGGCAAAAACTCTGCATAAAAGCCAAAATTTTTTGTCAGAAACCCGATTTCTTGCTGGTTTATCGAGAATGCTGCAAAATGTCCGGTCAGCCTACTTGCTATCGGAGATTTAAAAATTAGAGTTTGAGTAGAATTTTTCTCAATGATGCGATTGATTTTGTACAGCAAACCAGGATGCCATTTGTGCGAAGGACTGCAAGAAAAACTGGAACAGATTAAAAGTCTCAACTTTCAATTAGAAGTGCGAGATATTACCGAACGCGATGACTGGTTTCAGGCTTATCAGTACGAAGTTCCCGTGTTGTTTAAAGTGCAGCCCCAGCGCCGAGATGCTAGTAATGCTGCATTCTCCCCAGAAATACTGCTACCGCGCCCTTCTCCCCGGTGCAGTGTGGGGCAATTGGAGCAATTGTTACAGAAATATTTACAAACAGATGATTCAAAATAGATTCAAGACATCGAAGTGAGGGATTTTTGACATGAAATTGAGAGAATTATTGGCATCAGTTCCCAGTATTTCCATGAAGGTAGAACATCCGGCACTCGATGCTGAAGTTAAGGGTTTATCTACTAATTCCCACGCTTGCAAGCCGGGAGATTTGTTTTTGGGAATGCCGGGAGGGCGTGTAGATGGGGGAGATTTTTGGCCCGGCGCGATCGAATCAGGGGCTATTGCTGCTATCGTTTCTACCCAAGCTGCGGAGAAAATACCCCCCCGAAGTTCGGGAAGCGAGTGCGTTGCGGGGGTTTCCCCCGCTGTAGCAACTGGGGTGGGGCAAGAGGTTGCTTGTGTTATTGCAGCGCCTAATATGACGCAAGTTTGCGGGCAAATCGCAGCAGCATTTTACGGCAATCCAGCAAGCAAATTAAAGCTTGTCGGCGTTACAGGCACTAACGGCAAAACTACAACTACTCATTTAATTGAATTTTTGCTCAATGAAATGCAGTTGCCGGCGGCAATTTTTGGAACGCTGTACACTCGCTGGCCGGGATACCAAAAAACTGCCCTTTACACTACACCTTTTGCGGTCGAACTGCAACAGCAATTAGCAGAAGCTGTGGAGGCTGAATGTCAGTTTGGAGTGATGGAAGTCAGTTCTCATGCTTTGGCGCAACATCGGGTTTTGGGGTGTACTTTTGAAGTAGCCGTGTTTACAAATTTGACTCAAGACCATCTCGATTATCACTCCGATATGGAGGATTATTTTAATGCCAAAGCACAGTTGTTTGATGCGAGTTACCTCAAAAATCGGGCGGTAATTAATATTGACGACCCCTACGGACGGCGGCTGTTTGAAAATTTAAATTCCGATCGCATTTGGAGTTACAGCACGCAGGACAAAACTGCTGATTTGTATGCTGACGAGTTACAGTATCAACCGGATGGAGTTAAGGGAATGCTGCACACTCCTCAAGGTGAAATAGCTTTTACTTTACCTTTAGTCGGTCAGTACAATTTATCAAATATGCTGGCCGCTGTGGGTGCTGCTTTAGAATTGGGTTTGGATTTGGCGGCAATTGTAGAGAAATTATCTCAGTTTTCCGGCGTTCCCGGACGGATGGAACGGGTGCAAATCAGTCCAAATCAAGATATTAGCGCGATCGTGGATTACGCGCACACTCCTGATAGTTTAGAAAACTTGCTTAAAGCTGCACGGCCATTTATTCCCGGTAAAATGATTTGCGTGTTTGGCTGCGGGGGCGATCGCGATCGGACAAAACGCCCGAAAATGGGTAGAATTGCCGCAGAATTAGCCGATTTAGCTGTTGTGACTTCTGATAATCCGCGTACAGAAGATCCGCAACGGATTTTGGAGGATATCTTAGCAGGAATTCCAGCATCAGTAGAGCCGATCGTCACGGCCGATCGAGCTGCTGCAATTCGCACTGCTATTATCAATGCTAAGCCGGGAGATGGCGTACTGATTGCGGGTAAGGGACACGAAGATTATCAAATTTTGGGTACGGAAAAAATCCATTTTGACGATCGAGAACAAGCCCGAGAAGCCCTGAAAGCAAGACTGAATGGGGTTAGCGGTTAGTTATATTTGTTGCTTCTTGGTTTCCAGGTAGCTCCTGGGAACCTATTAAACCACAAACAATAAATAATCATCTATAATAAAACTACCTCAAAAATTAATCAAAAATTAATATAAATACTACAAAAAAATCAGTATTTTTACGAATATCCAATCCGGTTTTCATTGGCGTATTATCGGAATTGACAACATTCTTATGAATAAAAATATCTAGCAGCTTCCAAGACTAGATTTGACATTCTCAATCCCTGAAAGTCTTGCTGTGACTGCATTTACCTTGTTGCTTCTTACTTCTGCCTTCTGCCTTCTGCCTGCTGCCTTCTGACTTCTGAACTTCTGCTGATAAATGCGATCGAAATCACTGACACTGGAAGTTGAGATCGGATTTACTTCAGAAACTAGGATCATTAATTTATTGGGAAATAGCATCTGCAACGCTGCAACTCATTACCATCATAACTTTTGCATAATTAAAACTAAATCCATGACTAACTACCCTTCCCTGGTGCAACCTACACAATTCGATCCGCTATCACATTCGGTTGATTTATCTGTTTCCTTCGCTCAAAAATATGTCGCACAGATGAAAAGTTCTGGTGCGACAGTAAGTGACGATCGATTTCTCGAAAGACGGCGCTCCGCAATGGCAAAAAAAATGTTAGAATCGCTGCGAGCTGTAAGTGCCAAATCCTGGATTCAAACCGAAACTTTGCTAGCCGAAATCTTAGTAGATCATGGAATCAATACAGATTTAATCGATCCCTGGCTGATTTCTGGCGGGATTCATCAAGTTTATAAATTAGCGATCGAAGCCTATGCCGAACAATTGCCTCCCTATCGTATAGTCACCAAAGTCAGTCCGGTATTAGGAAAAGTCCGCACGCAAGTGACAGAAATTGACCCTCGCGTCATCGGCTTTGTAGCCATGCAATATCACTACACTGGCGTCCATTTGATGGAATTGCTTCCCGAGGGCGAACGGGAAAACTTTGGTAGCTACGTGAAGATTCTCGACGATCATCTGTATATGCCGCTGCAACGCGCTTACCAAGCTGCTGCGAAACATCCAGCGGAATCAATGGCCCTGCAATCTGTACGGGTACTGATGCCGGTAATGACCCAGATTGCCGAACGGGTGGTAGATAGAGTAAATCAACTGTACCCGCGTTATAAATCTTATTCTGGACATCTGGTCGATCCCGCGATCCGCACATCCAGTATCCGGGATGTGGAAATGTTTCAGGTTTATATGTGGGTTTGCTTACTAGAAGGGAACCTGCACGCCTTGGAGACGGAATTGTTTCCCCTGTGCGTGATGATTTACCCCCGATTAAATGTGAGTTGGGAACTTGTCAGCCAAATGACTCACTTGCTGCGTAAAGAAATTGCAGCTTGTCTGTCGCCGGAACAAGCAAAATATTGCGAACCTTTCTATGAAATTCTGCGCCGGATGTTTTCCCCAGAAGTTTTTCCCAATGCTTAATTTGTGAGTTGAGAGTTGATAGTTGCTAGTCGATGGATTGACTGTTGATAATTGATAGTTGAAAGTTGTTATATTTTGTCGGCTAGCATCAATGATAAATATTTGTAGGGGTGAAGCATTCGGGCGATAATCTGTGCGATCGATTTCAGGTTTTGTATCCGAATGCTTCACCCCGGTTTTGACTTAATGAATCAGATCGCCCAAAAGCGCTGCTTTCGCGTCCGTTATACGGCCCTAACAGCGAGACATTTTTAAGGAAATATCAAACTTATCCATCAGGGTATTGATCGCGCTCAAATTGGCATCATTAGTTTCCAGTTCGGCTAGCAATTGTACCAGCATTTTGGCTTTTTCTGAATTGTCTGCATCCAGACTTGCCGACTCCAAAGTACCGTTGCGCAACTCTTCCAAAACAGGCATTAAAATTGGCGGATCGATCAGAATTGGACCAGTGCGCGGGCGAGGAATCAGATTTAACCCTTTTCCGCTAGCAATTGCGAGAGTGTAGTTAATTTGATCGAAGTCTAAATCTCCAATTACACCGGGAAAATCATTCGGCAAGAAAGTACCCCGAATTTCTGGATTCAGCAATACTCTAACTGGCGGCAACTCCGGTCCTGGAAATGGGAATCCACGGACAGGTGCAAACAGCGAGACATATCCCCGCACTTCTAACGAACTATCTTTCAGGGCGTCTGGAAGCAGCGGTAACAGTTCAACAGATGCTGTTTTACCTGCTGGAATTCT
>JBOFTL010000325.1:0-3221 GCA_051652045.1 Microcoleus sp.
TATGGTTCAAGTTTCGATCGCATCCTTAGTTCAAAAAGCAATTTCAGGAGAGTGTATTGTCAGTTTTCCCACTGATACCGTACCAGCTTTGGCTGTCAGGCCCGATCGCTCCGAGCTGATTTTTGCGGCTAAGCGGCGAAATCAAGACAAACCGCTAATTTTGATGGCAGCTTCGGCAGGGGATTTGTGGCCCTACGTACAGGGCAGTCCAGAAGAGTTAAACTTGTGGCAGCAAGTAACAGAAAGTTTTTGGCCGGGAGCGTTAACCTTAGTGCTGCCAGCTTCCAAAAAAGTACCAGTTGCCATGAACCCGATCGATCCGACTACAATCGGAATACGAGTGCCTGACTTTTCCCTTGCCCGACAAATTCTAGAGCAGACAGGACCCCTGGCTACTACCAGTGCCAATTTATCGGGCCAGGCACCTCTAGAATCGATCGCTGAAATTGAGGCTCAATTTCCCGAAGTGCTGACTTTAGCGCCTTCGGAATTGCCCGCCGCTACCGCAGGATCGAGTCTGCCTTCCACAGTTGTTAAATGGACGGGCAGGGGCTGGGAAATATTGCGACAAGGCGCGGTAAAGTTGTAGCAGCTAAACTTCACGGCAAAGCAATATGACGCTGATGGGCTGGAGCGATTTGATATATCTAGGAATTGGGCTGGGACTGGGCTTGGGCAGCAATTATATCCGGCGCGGGCGACAAAAAAACGCGCCGCCACCAGCAGCCGAACCCCACCACCAGCCAACTCCTCAAGAAATTAATTTAAAGGAGTTTGATGCCCTTGCCGAGCAACTCAAACAAACTCAATTGGCTTATCAAATGGCATCGGAGATGAGTCAATTTAAGGCGGGTTTTTTGGCTCGGACTTCTCATGAATTACGATCGCCCCTTAGCAGTACGATCGGCACGCTTCAGTTAATTTTGTCCGATTTGTGCGACGATCCAGCAGAAGAACGGGAGTTTGTGGAGCAAGCTCACGCAGGGGCTCTCAAGCTGGTGAAATTGATTGATGAAATTATTTTTGTTGCTAAAACTGAACACGGCACTGAGAAGATGGATATCGAGCCGATTCAGTTAGCTAAGCTGTTTGATGAAGTTGATGATTTGACTTATTTGCAAGCAGCTAACCGCAGCATTCGGCTAGAAATAACACCGCCAGATCCGGAGATTTACGTGTTGGCAGATTGGCCTCGCTTCAGGCAGGTTTTAGTCAATTTGATAGATACTGCCATCGCTCAGATGGAGGAAGGAAGCATTCGCGTTTCTGCACATCCTGCGCCGGAATCGGGATACGTTCATATTTGGGTGGAAGATCAGCGCTCGGTTAGTGCTTGGAGCGAGTCTTGGGATTTGCTAAAGCAGGATTTGGAGTTTGATGCTAAAAGCAAAGATGTTAAGGTTTCTTCTGGTATGAGATTGTTGATGGATCAGACTCTTTTAAGTTTGATGAATGGCAAGTTAGAAGTTTTGGCCGTGCCTGCTGAGTCGGAAGAATCTAATTTTAATCGGACTCAGTGTTCTATTCCTTTAGCAACTTTTTGAAGGATGAGGGATGAGGGATTTACGGGTTCCCAGGGTGTACCTGGGAACCAAGACCGAGAGGATCTGCCTCGCTTGTGAAAGAAAAACAGGTTTAGCGGTTGGCAATTAACAATTCGTTATTGATAATTTCCATTTCTACACTCTCTTCTAGAGGTCGATTTTCTAATACCATCGTGGTGCTGGCGTTATACTGGAAGCCGATGCGTTCGTAGAAGCTTTGCTTGTAAGTTGTCATTAGATAAACTCGCTCTACACGACACATTTTGGGATGGCTTAAAACTGTTTGTACTAATTTGCGTCCGAGTCCGGCTCCTTGGTAATCTGGGTGAATGGCAACATCCCAAATTGTAGCTCGATAAATGCCGTCTGAGGTGGCTCTAGCAAAGCCGATCGTCCTCATTCCATCCCACACTGTAACAACTGGTTCGCTATTGGCTAGGGCGATTTCCCAATCTTCTATTTTGCGTTCCCTCGCCCAAAATGCCGCTGCTTTAAATAGTTCTTGAATTTGTTCTATGTCAGCGCGATCGCGACCGATACAAAATTGAATGTGACTCGAATCTCTAGCCGTTGATGTCATGCTCTGCTGTGCCTTGAATTTGCTTCTAAGATTTTGTCGTTTTTACTGTTTTTACTGTTTAGTTTGTTGGAATT
Source organism: Microcoleus sp. (assembly GCA_051652045.1). Classification (GTDB taxonomy): domain Bacteria; phylum Cyanobacteriota; class Cyanobacteriia; order Cyanobacteriales; family Microcoleaceae; genus Microcoleus. The sequence goes on from JBOFTL010000325.1 coordinate 2,199, forward strand.
TGGAAAAGTAAGATATCTGATTCCCAACTGACAAAACTTTTATTATTAATACACATTATCTCATTTTGTTTCAGTAAGCAGCGATACTTTTTCGATCGACTTTTACTGTTATTGCTATCATTCATAACTCAAGATAAATTTGCTTTGATATCGCATTTTTGTTAATGCGGTGCTATGCTTGCCAGCACCCAGCACATCCGCGTTTTTGCTGATTTTTACGCTTGTTTAACAAAAATTAATATAACTCAATATATCAGTCCAACTAAAAATAACGGTAGGGGGTATTACCCCCTACCGACTGAAAGCTTGCTGTTGTATCGCGTTCGATCGATCGTAGTGTGGACTTCAGCCCGCATTCTAGGAGTGGACTGAAGTCCATACTACGAACAGTTATTCAACTATCAACTCAGTTTTTCAGCCAGCGGGCGGCATCTTTGGCGTGATAAGTGAGAATCAAATCAGTACCGGCACGCTTAAATCCGGTCAAGGTTTCCATCACAACTTTTTGCTCGTCAATCCAACCATTAAGGGCGGCAGCTTTTACCATCGAATATTCGCCAGAAACGTTGTAAGCTGCAACTGGTAAATTAGTTGCCTCCTTAACGCGCCAGATAATATCCATGTAAGCTAAAGCAGGTTTAACCATCAACATATCCGCGCCTTCAGCGATATCTAAAGCAATTTCTTTGAGGGCTTCGCGGCCGTTTCCGGGGTCCATTTGATAGGTGCGGCGATCGCCAAATTGCGGTGCAGATTCGGCCGCATCTCGGAACGGGCCGTAATAAGCGGAAGCGTATTTTGCAGCGTAGGACATGATGGGAATATCTTCAAATCCCGCACCGTCCAATCCTTCGCGAATTGCTCCGACAAAACCGTCCATCATTCCGGAAGGTGCGATAATATCTGCACCGGCTTTTGCTTGAGAAATTGCAGTTTTCTTCAGCAATTCTAGAGTCGGATCGTTTAAAACGCGACCTGTTAAATCGCCGACTTCCAAATAGCCGCAGTGACCGTGGCTGGTAT
>JBOFTL010000326.1:0-2686 GCA_051652045.1 Microcoleus sp.
AAACCTCTGAGAATCCAAACGAAAAGAGTGATTCCCAGGATAGTGAAAAAGATGCGGGTAGATAGTCGCATTTTAAATTTAGGAGAATTAGCCATGTTAAATGTCAAAATTGTATCTGGATCGATGATAGCTGCTTTAGGGGCGATCGGCTGTTATCTCGGAACAATATCGAATCCCGCTGCGGCTGTCGCACGCGTAGGTACAAATCCGGTACCCGACGCGACAATTACTGCTCAAAAAGCGCCTGCTACAAGTTTAACAATTTCCGATCGCGCGATCGGCGAGGCTCAAGTTGGCATGACTTTCGGACAACTTAAAAAGGCTCTGGGTTCAACGGCACAGTTTAAGGTAGAATCTCCTTTTATGGTAGATTTTGATGCTGTGGCTGTGATTCGATCGGGCAAAGTTCAGTATCGAATTATCTACGCTGCTGGTACTAAGCTGAAAGATACGGATATTATTGAACTTTTGATGACCGATAATGCTAATTATAAAACAGCTAAGGGCGTCGGACCGGGAATGACGTTGAAACAAGCAGAGGCGATTTACGGCAAGGCTACTTTATCTTATAACGTGGATAATGAATCGAGAGAAAATGTAGTTTTTGCCAACCAGCCCAGCAAGAAGTTTTTGTTTGTTCCCAAGGCTGATGGCAAGCAATTTGCTGGCGTGTACGGTACCGGACAAGGGGGATTTTTTCAGACTAATAAGTATCAAACTAATGCTGTAATTAAGTCAGTGATGGTGCGGAAGTAAATTAGATCTAATCGGTCGATCGACCGCAATAATGTCCGTTTGTAGTGTGGACTTCAGTCCGCAGATTGTCAGGATTAAAGCTTCCACTACAAACAGTGTTTATTACTGGCGATCGACATGGCACGATCTTATTTAATAAGGCTGGATAGCGAGAGATCGATCGTCAAGACATACAGCACTTTTCATATAGCGAGTTACACCTATTAGGCCGGGTAGGGACACGGCAGTGCCGTGTCCTTGGAGTATTGTTCGACAAGCGGGTCTACATCATAAACCTGCAATCTGCTGTATCTAAAAGATTCTAAACGATAGAGTTCTATAAAATTCTACCTGTGCTGACTCGATCGAACAAAAATTAAGGATTACCAGCAGACAAATCTAAATACTCTTCGCCGTCAAGATAATCTCTAATATTCTCCAGTATTTGACGCAAATACTCTACGGTTTCTTCCTTGATTTCTAAGAGTTGCTTAATCGTCTTATCTCGTCCTACTTCCTCAAAAGACTTAAGGCCGTGCGCTAAATCATTTCTGTTGCTTTTTACAACTAAAAGGTTTTGCCCATTTTTTGTCTTAGCAAAGTCTGTTCGATATGAAAAACCGTATTTGTCTGCTATTTCTCTAATCAGCCTAGCATCCACATTACCAGAAAATAGTTCTTCACGATCGAATGTAGCTGTGATGATATCGGTAGAGATTTGGTTAATTTTTAAATAAATTTTATTGGGCGAACGGTTTTTAAGATTTTGGAGGACGATCGCTTTAATTTTGGGTTTTAATCGATCGAAGGAGACTCCTTTATTTTTTAATTCCTCGAATATGGCTTCAATAGCATTTCGCATAGTAGATTCAATTAAGTTATACAGTAACAAAAAACCATTAGCTTTGAGAGTTTTTGCTAACTCAGGATCGAGGCTTTGTATTTTATATGTGCCAGCAGGTTCGGTTGCAACTAGCTTGGTTCGATCTTCGAGCAATTCCTCTATAAATTTGAAGTAATCATCCACCTCTTTAGCGCGCCTGTCAAAGTCTGATAGTACAGTATTCATTATTATTTTAGCAGTCGATTTTGGACATATTTACTACGCACAAATACCTGATTTCTAGAACGGCTTGCATTATGTTGAGTGTACTTTTGGATTAAGTCTTTCAAATAAATCTCTGCGGACTTCCTTACTTGTCTTGTAACTTAGTTGGACTGTCCGAAGTGTCGTTCGCTTGAAGTGACTCTGGCGAGATAGCAGTAAATCCGCAAACTTAAATCCATTCAAACGATCTAGTCTTTTGAGTCCACTTAAAGTTAATTCATTGTTGACAAATCTAGCTAGGGTACGAATGCGTTGCGTACCATCTATTATCTCTAAACGTAGTTCATCATTGTCATTGTCACGGATTTCTGCAACCAATATATAAGATATTGGCAGCCCTAAAATTACAGATTCAATAAATTTTGATTGTTGTGCTTCATCCCAAGCCATTTCGCGTGGGTAGTCCGGGATCGACAACTCATTAGTATCATCCTCAATCCCTTGCATACATTTTTGCAGGAGAATTTCGAGCGGATACTCTCTCGTGTCGTAATTAACCTGCTGTCGCTGGTCGCGAATTTCAGCTTCGGCAGCCTCTTTGTCTTGAAGCGTAATTTTTTCGAGTTTTGCTGGCATATTTTAAAATAACGATAAAAAATGTGGATGCGATCATTTTACCACAGCCGATCGCCGATCGAATGCTGCATCCAAAAGTTAAGTGTTTTAGTTGCGGAAGTGTAAATTATTATTGTGTTCAAATAATACGGAAGCCAATGCGCCCTAATTTTCTAGCATCCTGGGAGTTGCGGATCGGAGAACTGCGAGTGTATTATGATGTAGAGGAGGAGTTTGAAGCAATTGTCGAAATTTTGGCAATTGGTATTAAGGAAAGAAATCAAGTGC
>JBOFTL010000327.1:0-2704 GCA_051652045.1 Microcoleus sp.
ACCCTCGCTGGCTGAGTCAAATGGTGGGATACGCGCAAATGTCCGGCGTGGGCGCAGTCGGGGCAAGGCTGCTGTATCCCGACGGTAGAATTCAGCACGCAGGAGTGATTCACGGACTGCATCACGGTTTGGCAGGCCACGCTTTTAAGCTGATGAATCAGGAAAATCGCGGCTATCTTTCTCAGGCGATGGTAACTCGAAATTACTCTGCCGTTACTGCTGCTTGTATGCTGACTCCGCGTCAATTGTTTTTAGAATTAGGTGGTTTTGACGAGAAAAATTTTGCTGTTGCTTACAACGATGCAGATTACGGATATCGGTTGTTGGAGAGGGGATATCGCTGCGTTTATTGTCCCGATGCCGAACTGCTGCATAAAGAAGGAACTTCGAGGGGTTTTAACGATAATCCTAGAGAAATTGCTGCGTTTCGGCGGATGTATGCGGGGAAAAATGACAGTTTTTATAGCCCTCATTTGTCTGTGGAAGATGAGTATTTTCGCATTCAACCGAGACGGTATTTTGTGAAGGAAGAAGGAAGAGGGAAGAAGGAAGAGGGAAGAAGGAAGAGGGAAGAAGGAAGTGCGACCGATGATTTTACAGCGGATGTAATTGATGTTAGTAAGCAGGGAGAGGGAGGATTTACTGATGCTGGTTTGATAGAAGTAGCAAATAATTCTGCTGGTTTGATAGAAGTAGCAAATAATTCTATTTATCCAGTGAAAGTTTTGATGTGCAGCAATTCGCTGGATTTTACGGGGGCACCGCTGCATCAGTACGAAATAGCTGTAAAATTAGCTGCGGTCGGTGTGGTTAAACCTATCGTACTTTGTGTTTCTGATGGGCCCCTGCGTCAAATTTACGAACAGCAAGGAATTGAGGTAATTATTCGCGACAATCCTCTAGAACATATCTACCAACGCGATGTTTACGATGCAGCAATAGATAGTTTCAGCCAGGAAATTAAAGAGTTAAAAGTAGATGCAATTTATGCCAATACTTTAGAAAACTTTTTTATAGTCGATGCGGCGCATCGCATCGGGATTCCGACAGTTTGGAACGTTCATGAAAGCGAAGCGTGGCAAACTTATTTTAACAGGTTTGGGTCGGAAATTGCGGCGCGGGCTTTGGAGTGTTTTCGCTTTCCTTATAAGGTGATTTTTGTAGCGGATGCCACGCGGGATAGATATTTGCCTCTCAACAGCCACCACAATTTTACAGTAATTCACAACGGTTTGGATTTGAGCAAACTAGATAATTCAGAGAATCGCAAAGCTGCTAGGAAAAGTTTGGATGTTGGTGAGGAAGATGTGGCAATTTTGCTGTTGGGGACTGTTTGCGAAAGAAAAGGACAGCACGACTTAGTTAAGGCACTGGCGCTGTTGTCGGAAAAATGGCACAATAGAATTAAGTGTTTTATTGTGGGCGATCGACCGAGTATTTATAGCAATCAATTAGCTGAGTTGGTGAGTGCATTGCCTGTTACATTGCAGGAGAGAGTAACTGTAGTTTCGGAAACTCCGGAAACGGCGAAGTATTACAAAGCAGCAGATATTTTTGTTTGTACTTCTCGCGTCGAAAGTTTTCCGAGAGTGATTTTGGAAGCGATGGCTTCGGATTTGCCAATTATTACCACACCTGTTTTTGGAATTAAAGAACAAGTGCGACCTGGAATTAATGGTTTGTTTTATATGCCGGATTTCCCGGAAGAGTTAGCCGCAGGATTGCAGAGTTTGTTGGAGGATGAATTTTTGCGGCAGCGGTTAGCAGAAAATGCTAAATACGTTCTGGATTCGCTAAATACTTTTGAGGAAATGACTCAAGCTTATGCAGAGATTTTTTGTGAAGCATATTTCAGTTGAGATTTGATAGTTGAGATTTGATAGTTGATAGTTGATAGTTGATAGTTGATAGTTCTAGGGGCGAAGCGTAGCGGAGGGGGTGCTCCCGTGCCCGCCCTCTTAGTCGATCGATTGACTGTTGACAATTGTCATATAATATTTGGTAAATAATCGATAATTCCTGTAGGGGCGGGTTCGCCAAGCATTAATGATAACAATCGGCCACCTTCAAAAAACCGCCCCCACCTTACGACAAATCGCCATCTACCTCTTTTCAAATTGTGTTTGAAGTGAGGAATTCCCCAGTTGCTTTGAGGGCTGAAGTCCTCACTACGAACCAAACTGTCTTGAGGACTGAAGTCCTTACTACGAACCAAACTGTCTTGAGGACTGAAGTCCTCACTACGAACTAAACTGCGAATTAGTTGGGGAACATCTTTTAAAGTGTACCATCAATATTATAAAATAAATAAAAACAAACGATGAAAAAATGACAGCCGATCGCCCGAAAGTAGATTATGAAAGTGCCTGGGACAGTTACGCCAAACAGTGGCAGCAAAATAATTCCCAATTAGCCCATCTCGGCGACGAATGGATCGGAAAAGCAGCAGGGGCTGCTGACTCCTTAGCCGCCTACGAAACACTGATCGAACAGCAATTTATCGCACCTTACATCAAACAAGAACATACAGTTTTAGAAATCGGCATCGGCGGCGGAAAAACTGGCGCTTTGTTGCTAAAATACTGCGATCGACTGATTTGTGCGGATATTTCCAGCCAAATGCTGCAAGCCACCAAATCGCGCTTGGGGACCGATCGAGTTGCTTATGTCAAACTCGATGGTTTAACATTAGATAGTATCGCTC
>JBOFTL010000328.1:0-4608 GCA_051652045.1 Microcoleus sp.
AGAGCAATGGTGGAGGCAATGGCACGGGGATTGCCTTGTATTGGCTCTACGGTGGGTGGTATCCCTGAACTGCTATCGCCCGAGGACTTGGTGCCACCTGGGAATGCAGCGGCTTTGGCCAGCAAAATTTACGAGATAGCGAGCGATCGCGAACGCATGACTCGGATGTCAGCTCGCAATTTAAACAAAGCCAAAGAGTATAAAGATGAAGCGATCCGGGAGCGGCGGATTGCTTTCTACCGTTATTTAAAAGAGGAGACTGAAGCATGGCTTAAGGCGAAAAACTAAATTGTTTGTCAAACTTTACTTCTACAAGGTTATCCTCAATGAAGATTCTCCATGTTTGCGCGATCGGCGGCACAGCTCAAGCGCTGTTGAAACCTCAGATAGACTATTTACTCTCCCGCAATCTATCTGTTGAAGTTGCCTGCTCTCATGACTCATACATCGAACAATTACAACAGCAGGGATACACGATACACCCTATTCCCATAGACCGGAAAATCTCCCCAATTCTTAACATTAAAAGCATCTATGCTCTGGTAAAATTAATCCGCAAGCAGCAGTACGATCTAGTTCACGTACATACTCCAATTGCGGCAGTTTTGGGTCGGGTAGCTGCTAAAATCGCTGGGGTCAAACGCATTGTTTACACTTCCCACGGCTTGCCTTTCCACGATCGCTCTTCTCCTAAAGAATATGCTTTGTACTCGAATGTTGAAAAATTTGCTGCTTTATTCACCGATCTGATTCTCAGTCAAAATCATGAAGATATCGCTACAGCTAAGAAATTAGGTATTTGTTCGCCCGAGAAAATCGCTTATCTCGGCAACGGTGTAGATATCGATCGATTTAATCGATCTCGCCTTGACCCCACTCATCAAGCCGAATTAAGAAAATCCTTGGGAATTCCTGACTCTGCTAACTTAATTATCGGTACGATCGGCCGTTTAACCCGGAAAAAAGGCAGTGGATACTTAATTGAAGCAACAGCCAAGTTAGTCTCGCAGTTTCCCAACCTGCACGTTCTGATTATTGGTGGCGAACTCAGTACCGATCCGGAACCTTTTTACACAGAAATAACGGAAAGAATTCGCAGCCTTGGCATCCAAAATAATGTTACTTTGACAGGGATTCGTCAAGATATACCCGAAATTTTAGGACTGTTGGATATTTTCACATTACCTACTTTCACCCATGAAGGATTGCCTCGATCGATCCTGGAAGCAATGTCAATGGCTTTACCCATCGTCGCTACAGATATCCGGGGGTGTCGGGAAGCAGTTGTGGATGGCAAAACAGGATTTATTGTACCCCCTCAAAACAGTGACAAGTTAGCAGAGGCTTTAGAAAAATTACTGTTTGATGTTGACTTGCGACAAGTCTACGGTAAAGCAGGTCGCCAGCGAGTTGAAACTGAATACGATGAATCTTTGGTGTTCGATCGACTGGAACAATTCTATCAAAAACTTGGAGTGAAGTTTGCTTAAATTTTTCAATTATTTATGAGAGTTATCCCACAATGAAGATTGAGTTTATTAATTTAAGCAGTCCTTTATGGCTGCAAACTCTGGAACAACTACGTCACGATTTTTATCATTTGCCGGGATATGTCGCTCTAGAGGCAACAAGAATGGAGGCAACGGCAGAAGCAATTTCGATCGCGGATGGGGAAAAAATATTTTTCTTGCCTTATTTATTGCGCAATTGCAATACTTTATTTCCCAACAATTTAGAAGTTTTTGATGCGGTATCGCCCTACGGCTATCCCGGCTTTTTGTTAAATGCTGCAGCAGCTAAAAGTCCTGATTTTTTGAACTCGGCGATCGAACATTTAATTGAAGCATGGCGCGATCGAAATATTTACTCTGCTTTTTTACGGTTGCATCCCATACTGAATGCCACTATTAGTAGTTTGGCTGACAGAGATTTTTTTACTGTTAATGGGGAAACAGTTTCTGTAGACTTAACGCTCGATCGAGATGAAATTTGGCGTCAAACTCGATCCGAACATCGCACTAAAATAAATAGATGCAAGCGAGAAGGTTTTACGACAAGAATGGTGCCAATTCTCGAATATATTAAGGACTTTAACGCAGTTTACGAAGAAACAATGGAGAGAGTAGGCGCATCAAAGTCGTATCTTTTTGGAGTAGATTACTTAAAAAAACTAGCAGATGTCTTAGAAGAGAAATTTCATTTATGTATAGTAGAATTGAATGGAGAAATTACCTGTGCTGGTTTGTTTGCTGAATGCTCTGACATCGTTCAATATCACTTGGGCGGCACGAAAACAAGTTATTTGAAAAAGTCCCCTAACGCATTAATGTTTGATTTTGTGCGATTCTGGGCTCAGGAACGGGGTAATAAATTTTTTCATGTAGGGGGAGGTTTAGGAGGTTCTCAGGACAGTCTGTACCATTTCAAGGCAGGTTTTTCCAAGCAAAGGCATACTTTTGTGACGCTGCGGATAATTACAGATAAAACTAAGTATATCGAGCTGGTAGAACAGCGTGCCAAATCTTTGAATGCTGAAGCAGATAAACTGCTAAATACAGGTTTTTTTCCCGCCTATCGTTCTCTTGGTTGAGGGTAAGATGATGAGTGACAACAAGCAAATTTACAGCACTTTAGAATTTGAAGATTGGGCTTATAAAGAACTTTTGCTCGCTGAGGAAAAGTTTTTAATAGAAAACTATTTAGACCGCAATGGCAAAACCATTGAAGCTGGAACTGGAGGCGGTCGGATTTTATTAGAGATGAAACAAATGGGTTTTACTTCTCTTTGCGGTTACGATTACGTACCAGATTTGATCGCACAAGCAAAGCAGAGAGAGCCGAGTGGCAGCATTTGTTTTGAAGTTGGGGATGCTACTAACTTAAAGTATGGAGATAATGATTTTGCTCAGATAGTTTACTTGCAGCAAATTCTTTGTTTTATTGAAGATAGTGAAGCCCGGTTAAAGGCACTGAAAGAAGCTTATCGGATTTTGGAGCAAGGGGGAACTGCATTATTTTCGTTCCTTAGTTTTGATGCGAGAACGAGCAGTGCTGTATACTCTTTATATCTGATGTATTTGCGCGGTTTGAGGAGTTTGAGTGGCTCGAAGCGATCGCTCCAATACCTACCTTGGCTCAAACACGGCGGAAAAATCAACTGGTCGGCATTTGTCGATCGCGAACCTTATGTATATTGGTACAAGCTGGAAGAGGCCGATCGACTTTTAAAAGAAGTCAATTTTGAAGTAGTTGCTGTGGGTTCTGACTTCCAACTCAGACAAGGTAAAATCCACAAGTCAATTGAAACATTAGTCAAAGAACCGATCGAGGGGATGCTTTACTTTGTTTGCAAAAAGTAAGTTGCAGTAAATTGTTGCAGTAAATTAAGGTCTGCGTCAACAAAACTCGCGAAAGAAAAAGGTTGACAGCAGTAATCATCGGCGGGCGTATTTGTAACATTCTAGAGGTTGGCGATCGACATTTAACCTGCTTTAGGGCCGATCGCCCTTCAAAACTAGAGATCGAGCTAAACGCCTCAGTATAAATACTTATAATAGCATAGCTTTCGACACCACCCCTGACAGCAGGCGGTTATAATTCAAAGTCTTGTTGAAACGCCAGGCACCGCCCCCAGGCTCAAGACTTTACAAAAAATTCATATAATTGCGTAATTGCGAGATTTGTTAAAGTTTATCTAAACGATAATACTAAATCCGGGTTAAATATCCCTTTTACTATGAATGTCTGCGAAAGGGATGAAAATTTGTGCATTAGCTCTTTAAGTTGCACCTCTCATCAAGGGTGTAGCTAACTCGGATTTGGTATGAGTCCTTGCCAGAGCGCTTCACACAAAATTCATAAAGTCGCGATGTTTTTTAAAGTTGATGTAAAAGCGAGTCGTTGCTATATTCGTAGGTTCACAAAAAATTCACAAAACCGCGAATTTACTTAAATTATTTGTAAAGTTGACACAACTCATTACCGTATAAACCCAGCAAGTGCAATACTTTAAGAAATTAAAGTAATATTGCTGTTGAGGTCTTAGTCATGAGTATTTACCAGTTACTATTCATCCAAACGAACTCACAATTCTCTCAAATTAATAAAATAGTAAATTCTCAAAAAGTCAGCCGATCGCTCAAATGGTTATTAGATAGAGTATTTGCAGCGATCGCCCTTGTGGCCTTTGCTCCAGTAATGTTAATGGTAGCGATCGCGATTTACGTCCGCATGGGCGGGTCGATCTTTTTCTGCCAACCCCGCCCTGGCAAAAACGGTCGCGTTTTCAATTTCTACAAGTTTCGCACCATGACCAGCGATTGCGACGCCGACGGTAATTTACTTCCCGACGAACAGCGTCTCATACCCCTCGGTCAATTTTTGCGCAAAACCAGCCTCGACGAATTGCCTCAACTTTTGAACGTTCTCAAAGGTGACATGAGTTTTGTCGGTCCCCGTCCTTTATTGGTAAGATATCTCGATCGCTACACTCCAGAACAAGCACGCCGCCACGATGTAATGCCCGGAATTACCGGTTGGGCGCAAGTCAACGGTCGCAATTCTATTAGCTGGGATGCTAAATTCAAACTTGATGTTTCCTATGTCGAT
>JBOFTL010000329.1:0-8665 GCA_051652045.1 Microcoleus sp.
AGCCGGACTTGAAGTTGGAGCCGGACTTGAAGTTGGAGCTGGACTTGAAGTTGGAGCCGGACTTGAAGTTGGAGCTGCACTTGAAGTTGTCGCCGGACTTGAGGTTAGGCTGGTAAAGTTACCTGTTACAACCCGAAAATCTCTACCATCAATTAGCGCAGACGGAGTGTCTACCAAAATAGCCAACAGCTTGCCATCTTTCGTCGTAATCACGGTATCCCTGAGATTTGCACCGTTACCTTGGGTAACTAGCAAGTCGTTAGTAGATAAAATACTCGGCAATCCCAAGAAATCCTCAGCTTCATTGTAATCAGCAATCAAAGCCAAACTGCCAGGTCCTGCCCCCAATCCAAAGACATCGCTGCCACTACCACCCGTCAGAGTATCCGAGCCCTCACCGCCAATCAGAGAGTCATTACCCTCGGCCCCGAATAAATTGTCATTGCCAAAACTTCCCAAAATCGTATCGTCAGCGATTCCTCCCGACAAAGAGTCATCACCAAAACCGCCATCAAGAGAATCATCAGCGGCATTACCGAACAAAAAGTCATTATCCTCACTGCCAAACAGACAGTCATCGCCCTCGCCGCCGCGAATCGTATCGACACCGCTGCCGCCGAAAACACTATCTTGACCTTTGCCACCAAATATTTGATCGTTGCCGTTGTCTCCGAACAAAATATCGTTACCTGTTTCGCCAAACAGACTGTCGTCCCCATCTCCTGCGGTGAGAAAATCGTTGCCTTCCCCGCCTAAAAGCTGGTCAACTCCGCGTTCGCCGTTGAGGGAGTCGTTGCCTGCATTACCGTAGAGGAAGTCGTTGTCAGCGTTGCCAAATACCGAATCATCCTCGTCGCCACCCAGAACCGAATCGTTGCCAGTACCTCCAGCGACTACATCAGGGCCTCTATTGCCTCTAACGTCGTCATTGCCGGCATCGCCAATTACGGTGTCAGCACCGTCTTCCCCTACAAGGTTGTCGTTGCCGAGTCCTCCCCTAACCGAATCTGCCCCGACATCTCCAGCAACTATGTCGCGACCTTGATTGCCGACTATGGTATCGTCTCCTTCATCGCCAAACAGGTTGTCATCTCCACTACCCCCTAAAAGTAGGTCGTTATCGGTGTTGCCGTTGATAACGTCATCTCCTTCGACACCTAGGAGTTCGTCATTGCCACTTAGACCGCGGATTTGGTCGCGAAGCGGGGTTCCTAAAAGTGAGTCGTCGCCGTCAGTTCCGATGATGCTAGCCATGCTGGATATACCGCTCCTCAATAAAAGAATTTAGTTTTAAATTAGTTAATAGCCTGTGACAAGGCATTACTGCTTGCCTAGGTTAGCACAGTTAAGATCTGCGTTCTCGCTCGATCGCGCCTTTAGGAAAGGGCCAATTTTGATATTTTGCATTCCCTCCAGCACAGCTATCCTGACCCTTGTGCGAGTCAGTTAATTCGATCGAGACTGACGCATCAAATTTAAGAAACCCAGAGGTATACTTTATGCGGTTTATTAATCCCAAGACTGATTTTGCCTTCAAAAAAATCTTCGGCTCTGAGGAGAGTAAAGATATTCTCATCAGTTTTTTGAATGCGCTGCTGTATGACGGCCAACCTACCATCGAAGATTTGCTAATCCTCGATCCTTATTTGGCTCCACGAATTCGAGGCATTAAGAGTACCTACTTAGATGTGAAAGCTAAGTTAAATGACTGTACGACTGTCATCATTGAAATGCAGGTACTGAATGTAGAAGCATTTGAAAAGCGGATTTTGTACAATGCGGCTAAAGCTTATTCCACTCAATTGGAGACAGCAGAAGAATACGTGATTCTGAATCCAGTAATTGCTTTGACAATTACTGATTTTGAAATGTTTGATAATTTGGACAAAGTGATTTCGCGATTTGTCCTTAAAGAAAAAGAGTACCTGGTTGATTATCTAATTCACGATATTGAATTAGTTTTTGTGGAGTTGCCCAAGTTTAAGAAAAAGCTGAGTGAGTTAAACAGCCTGACAGACAAATGGATTTATTTCATGAAAAGCGCTAGGAGTTTAGAAACGGTTCCAGAAACGATGGAATCTGTGCCGGAAATTCAAAAAGCATTTAGAATTGCTAATCGAGCTAGCTTGACATTGGAGGAATTACAAGAACAGGAAAATCGCGAAATCTACATTCAAGACGGGCGAGGTGTCTTTACTAAAGGTCTTCAACAAGGCATTCAACAAGGCATTCAACAAGGTATTCAACAAGGTATTCAACAAGGCATAGAAGCAGGCAAAAAAGAAGGAGAATTAGCGTTAGTCATGCGTTTTCTGGAACGCCGTGTAGGTGCTATTCCTCCTGAAATTCAAGATCGAATTCGGGGATTGCCGATCGCGCTTGTGGAAAATTTAGCAGATGCTTTGTTAAATTTTGAAAGTATCTCAGATTTAACAGTTTGGTTGCAAACACGGGATTTGCCATCCGAATAACTGGGCTGGGTGAAGCAGTCGGATCTAAAATCCTGGAATTTATTGCTTGTATGGGAATCCTCGCAGGAGTCATAAATTTTTTACCCCACCCCAACCCTCACGCCACTTCCTACACTTGGGGGGACCCCAAGATCGGAGTGGCTCCCCTTACTAAGGGGAGGGAGTAAGAATTTCACTACGAACTAAGACTGGGGAAAATCAATCAGCGTTTGCCGGTAAACCGCCGGCAATCCCGTATCGAAACAGCGACCTTTCACTATATAACCCGTCATTCCCCGATGCTGTCGCAATTCATCCAAACACGATGTTAGCTGAAATTCGCCTTTCTCCCGAAAATTGCGATCGATATTGTTTGCCAAAAACTCAAATATTTGAGGTTCGAGAACGTACATCCCAAAAAATGATAAAAATAAATCTTCCCCAATTCCTTCAACTCTCAAATTTTGTCGCGCGTACTCAAGATCCGGCTTTTCGTAAAGTTCCGCTACAGACAAAATACCATCTGCTGCTAAACTTCCCGCCGCACAGCCGTAGTGGTGAATTGCATCGGATGGTGTCACCGTCAAACCAATTACACTTTGCTGCACTTGCGAGTAAATATCCAATAGTTGTCGCGCGCAACAGGTTTCTGTTTCCGACGAGTAAATGTGGTCGCCTAATAACAGAAGAAATGGCTCGTTATTCACCCATTCTCTAGCACAAAATACTGCATGACCGAACCCTTCTTGACTGTCTTGAGTGAGAATTGTAACTTTCTGTCCTAAATCTTGTAAATATTGGCTGTATTCTCGATTTTGCACGGATAATTTGTGGAAAAGTTCCGCAGAAGGGGGTGTATTAAAGAAATCCTCAAAAAAAGTTCGATCGCCCTGTTGTACCACTATACCAACTTCTTCAATTCCCGCGCTTAAAGCTTCTTCTACAATCGCTAAAATAATCGGTTTAGCGCGATCTTTTCGATCGACTATCGGAAACAATTCCTTCTTCAGCGCCTTAGTTGCAGGAAACATCCGAGTCCCAAAACCTGCCGCCGGAATCACCGCTTTTCTCACTTGAGATTTTTCCCGATTTACACTCATTTGTAAAACTTGTAAAACTTTTGCTGTATCTGTTTTTTCTCCTTTCTGTGCCTCCTGCGCCTTTGCATTTTTCCCATAAAATTTTCCTTCAGATTGCAAATCTGCCTGGGAAAGAACAGTTAGTTTCAGGCATTTCATCTGCGGAAAATCTCGTTCAATAATTGCGATCAATCGCTCTTGACTTTCTGCATTTTTTACGATAAACTGTGCAGTGCCATCACCTTGAGAACCTACTCCTTTACCACCCAAAATATAAGGCTGAATCGGTGGATAATTCAGAAGTTCGTGTAAAAGGGGAGCAGTGAATTGTGACGGACAAGCGGGGATTAAATATGTGTCAAATTCCTTCTGAGCAACTTTCATCAATTCGCCGATTTTGACTGCATCTCCCTGCTGCAAAGCCTCCGCAGCATTTCGCAGGATATGAGCATTAATTGCACCCAAATATTGCTGTACGTTTGCTTGAATTTCCCCCACCGCAAAAGGATAAGCTTGATTTAAACTCGACAAAATTTCTTGAGTGTTTTTGCTCGCACCCAAATCTACAATAACAAAAAACAAATCTTGAGGAACAGCTAATTCCACAACATCCATTTGCGCTCCATCAAAAATCATCATAATCGGGCGATTTTCATAGGCGCAACCCCGATCCATTCTACCACAGCGCGAAGGTGTTGTTATCTCACCTAAATATGCCATTTCCATTTCACCGCGCGCGTTCATTTTTAAATCGTACAAGCGATTGAAAGCGCGGGCGACTAAAACGCAAATTGCAGCGCTAGAAGACAAGCCTTTTTTTATCGGCAAATCCGTCAAATAATTGTCAATTTCCACTCCTCCCACGCGGTAGTAGGTGAGAAATTGATAAGCAACGCCAGCCGCATAACTGAAAAAACTGCCCGTTTTTGCTTCCGCCAGCAAAACACTTCTTTCCATTGGCAATGCAGTTTCAATTTTCGTACCGTCGTTCAAAGTAGCCCGCAAAATCAAATCTGTAGGATGCGGATTAACTTCAGCATAAACTCCTTGATTCGTACTGACAATTATAGTGCGACCGGGTTCGATCGCCCGATTGAGATCTCGATAACCGCCCGCCCAATCGCTGTGTTCGCCAAACAGACACAGCCTTCCTGGAACAAAAAGTTTCATGAGTAGAACCTCTCCCTCACCGTCGGGTCAACTAGGGCTTTTTTCAAGCCCCCACTGTATGCGGAGCATCAGTGGTGGGTTGTTGAATGCATCTATCTAAGGTTATTTATCTTGTAATTATTTTAAGCTGAAATGCAGCACTTATACCAAAGGGCGATCGTCCTCTAGATTGATGCAGTTGGCGGAGGGAATTTGCTGTAATAGATGGGAACTGAAAATTGAGGGAACAATTGCAATGCGCAAGTTAAATATAGGTTTATCTGAAGAACAGCGATCGGGCGTTATCGAACTGTTGAATCGCGATTTATCCGATGCTTACCTGCTGTTAATCAAAACCAAAAAATATCACTGGGATGTCGTCGGCCCGCAGTTTCGATCGCTCCACCAATTGTGGGAAGAACACTATCAGGCACTAACCGAAAATATTGATGCTTTAGCCGAACGGGTGCGGGCTTTAGGCGGATATCCGATCGGAACTGCTGAAGGTTTTCTGAAGTATGCTTCGATTAAAGAACATATCGGCGATTTGCCTTTAGCTACTGAAATGGTAGCGCGTTTGGTTGACGACCACGAATTGATTATTCGCAATCTCCGCCAACACGTCGAACAATGCAGCGAAGAGTTTAAAGATGAGGGAACCGCAGACTTTTTGACAGGTTTGATGGAACAACACGAAGAAATGGCTTGGATGTTGCGATCGTTTATTGAAGGCGAATCTATTTCGCCTGACGGCAAACAGCCGCAAGCTAAAACTCCTACAGCTTCTCACGCTTAGAGTGGTTTGAGAACTTAGTTCTTTGTACAAAGATACAGTTTTTTTGCAGGAATTACACATGAATAATCTATTGCTGCAACCTAACTGTGTCAGTGCGCAACGAGATAGCAACAGGATCTATTAATTTAGGTAAGTCCTGTGTAATTAGTTTATAGGGTGCGCTGGGGGCGAAAAGTTCGGTTTACTCCCCAACGCATCTTAATCAGTTTAAATATCAATTTAACGATCGGTTTATCAGCAATTGTCCCAATTTATAGTCCGGTTTAACGAATGCTGGGATGCTCCCATTGCTCTTTTGTAATTCTCCAATCTACCTCGCTCCAACCGCGCTCAGACATCCACATCGAACCTGTACGAATCGCAACTATTTCTGCTCCAATCCACTGGGCCAACCGAGCAATTCGCAAATTTGCACTTACAGTCGAGCCAGAGATGGCATTTAGCCTTAATTCCCCGAAGCCGAAATCGAGCAGGGCGCGTCCAACCTCGATCGCGTAAGCATATCTGCCCCAATAATCTGGTGCTAGTTCAATCCCTAATTCCATCTCACCTTCAATACACCCCCTGCCCCTTAATCCGCAGCAGCCGACAAGGGCGTAAGGTTCCCGTTGCTGCACGATAGCAAGTTGGTAGTTGATTCGAGGATATTCAGCAGCCCAGGCGCGAAATGTTTCAAACAAACATATTGAATTTTCGGCACTAGCTTCGCTGGGTTCGTAAAATATTTGGCTGCGCGGATCGGCTTGATAGTCCAGGAAGGGCGATCGATCTAACTCAACAAAATCACGCAGCAAAAATCTTTTAGTTGCGATTTCCATAAAGCAAATTACAAGGCTAATTATTGTAATTAAAAATAATCACATCCATCTTCAATGCAGTCAGGCAAACCCTCCAAAAATAGATTAACTTTCTTCCAGTAAATTGGATCGCTACTGTGTTCTGGAGGGTCCGATTGTTGGTAATTTTATTCGACGATCGCCCGTTCTATTTTAGGGCAACGGGCGATCGAGAAATATTCGAGAAATTTGATGGTGCGATCGGATTAATTTCGTGTTTTCACCGACATGGGGACACTAATTTGTGCGATCGAAATTTTTATTAGCTTGTAGGGTGGGTTACTTAGGGGGCGATCGCAAGTATTGGATCGATCCCCCAACGCACCCTGCGATATTTTTATGAGTCGCGATTCGGACGATCGATCGAATTTAGAGTGAACTTCTCCCTTTACGAGATCGGTTCATTTTTTTGCTATGGCTTTTACAAAAGCAAGTAAATCTTGATATTAGTTCATATCATCTGAAAAAAAAATATTATGCTATAGCACAGCCTGCTGATAGCACAGCTTGCTAACAGCCAAATTACAAACCTTTAATCACCGATCGCCATCATGGTATTAAATAATTCTGAACTTTTTCCTACTGTCTGGGACGAAGCTGTCGATCTTGCCAAAAAATACAATGTTGAAATCCCGCCTATTGGAGGTGCTGTAAATAGCCTCTTACAAGCCCAGAAATTACTGGAAAATTTTCAACTTAGTGACGGCAAGGCAGCAGGGAATTTGGGCGATCTAACTAGCATTGACAACTTTTTAATAAATGGTCAGCAGGGGTATTCAACGTCTTTGTCAAACCAAAATTCCAGCCCAGGAGATGCGGACGATCTCACGGGTATCCAGCAGCAAGAAAGTCGTTCTTTTATATCGTCTCTAGATGTCGGTCCTGATGGGCTTACTTACTGTAGCTGTCAGTTTTGCACTGAGAATTTAGAAGGCGACCTTTCCAATATCAATTTGAGTGACAGTCTGGAAAATATAAAACAGGAAAGTAGCCCCTCTTCTCCAGAGTCAGAAATAGCCGACTCTCTAAGCGGTAAACCCGACGCCTCGGGCGCAGGTGGTGGAAATGCCTTTACCAGTATACCGCGGCCTGTAATAAATCAACAATTTCCACCAGCTACTTTTAATGTCACATACAATGGGTTGCCACCTCAAGCACAAGCAGCTTTTGATTATGCGGTGAATATTTGGAAGAATCTGATTTCTTCACCTGTACCCATAACTATTCAAGTTAATTGGGCACCACCTATTAGCGCTCAAAATCTTGCTCAGGCCACAACTAATTTTACAACTTCTAGCTCGCCTCAAGCTATCCCAAATACATTTTACCCAGCCGCACTAGCTAATAGTTTTGCTGGCTCCGATCTAGACACAGGAAATCCTGATTTTGTTATCAATTTTAACAATAGTCGTACAGATTTGTATTTTGGTACAAACGGTCAAACACCTGCTAATCAATTCGATTTTGTGAGTGTTGCCCTGCACGAAATTGGTCATGGTTTGGGTTTTTCTGGTCGCATGGAAGTTGTTAACGGTCAAGGCCGATGGGGGTACACAGCGCAAGGAGTTCCTACAGGTATCCCAAGAATTTTCGATCGCTTGACTGTTAACGGATCGGGTCAAAGTCTCATCAATACAAGTCTTTTTCCAAATCCTTCTACAGCTTTGGCAAATCAACTGACAAGCAATTCCGTGTTCTTCAATGGTGCCAATGCTACCATTGCCAATGGTAACAATAACCCCAAACTATTTGCTCCTAACCCGTGGGTTAACAATTCAAGCTATGCCCACTTTGACGAAAGCACCTATCCTGCTGGTAATCGCAACTCATTGATGACTCCAAATTTGAATCCAGCAGAGGCAGTCCACAATCCAGGATCGGTTACTCTCGGCCTGTTGAAAGATTCGGGTTGGGCTGTTAATTCGTTAAATCGAGTAAAAACTTTTCGTGATTTCAACAGTGACGGGAAAGCTGATATCTTCTGGCGTGACCCTGTTAACGGCAATCATTCTTTGTGGGTGATGAATTCTAATACACCTACTTATCTTCCCGTGTTATCAGCTACCACCAACTGGCAAGCACAAGGAGCTGGTGACTTCAATGGCGACGGGAAAAAAGGAGATATTTTCTGGCGCGACCCTGCGACTGGTACGAATGCTCTCTGGCTCATGAATAACAACACGCCCACTTATGTTCCTATCATCTCCGCTACCACCAATTGGCAAGTACAAGGAATTGGTGACTTCAACGGTGACGGGACAACAGATATCTTCTGGCGCGACCCTGCTACCGGTACTAATTCTCTATGGAGGATGAATAACGGTACGCCCACTTTTGTTCCTATTGTCTCTGCCA